>JBBSSY010000401.1:0-4037 GCA_038241595.1 Chitinophagales bacterium
CAGATTTTTTACAATAAAAGAAATAACGCTCGCCTTCTTCGCAGCCGTACCAATGATCTGTACGCCGTCGATATCTTCCAGCTGCGCCGTAGTATAAACCAGCAGCGACTGCTCATGTCGCGCGATATTTTTTTTGCCCGTTTCGTTGATGAATTCAATCGCTGATTTCCAGGCGATAACATCTGCGATGTTGGGGGTACCGGCTTCGAACTTATACGGGAGGTCGTTAAAGGTTGTTTTTTCAAAGGTCACTTCGCGAATCATTTCGCCGCCGCTCATATATACCGGCATGGCTTCCAGCAGGTGTTTCTTGCCATACAGCATACCGGCGCCGGTAGGGCCATATAATTTATGGGCCGAGCAGGCAAAAAAGTCGCAGTCCATGGCCTGAACATCAATATCGAGGTGTACCGTAGACTGGGCGCCATCTATAAAAACGACAGCACCTGCCGCGTGGGCGCGCTCAATAATTTGCTCCACCGGATTGATCGTTCCCAGGGAGTTTGATACATGCACGACGGACACAATCTTCGTTTTTTCACTGAGCAGTTCCTCGAACTTGTCCATCAACAATTCCCCTTCATCACTCACCGGAATTACTTTTAATATGGCGCCTTTCTCTTCGCACAGTATCTGCCACGGAACAATGTTAGAATGGTGCTCCATCGCAGAAATGATCACTTCATCACCAGCCTGTACATTTTGCCGGCCCCAGGTAGCGGCGACGAGGTTGATGCCTTCGGTAGTGCCACGGGTGAAGATGATCTCTTCGCGGTGTTCCGCATGTATAAAATTTTTCAACGCATCACGGGTAGCCTCAAACGCAGCGGTGGCCTCTTCAGCCAGCGTGTGGATGCCGCGGTGAATGTTCGCATTGTACCCGGAATAGTAGTTAACGAGCGCATCGATCACAACCTGCGGTTTCTGAGACGTCGCGGCATTGTCCAGGTACACCAGCGGTTTACCTTTTACCATTCTGTCCAGCACGGGAAATTGTTGCCGGATCAGGTCAATGTCTATAGCGGGTAAAATTTTTTCAGTGAATGTCATTGGCTTCAGCTCAAACGGTGAACGATTAATTCCTCGATATAACGGCGGATGGGTGCATGTGAAATTTTTTCCAGTACATCCATCGCAAAACCCTGCAGCAATAAAGCCGTTGCCTGTTTTTCGGGAATTCCCCTTGACTGCAGGTAAAAAAGACCTTCTTCATCCAGGCTGCCGACCGTGGCACCATGCGAACATTTCACATCGTCCGCGAATATCTCCAGCTGCGGTTTGGTATTGATGGTGGCGGTATCGGAGAGCAGCACATTCTTGTTCGACTGGAAGGCATTGGTTTTCTGCGCATCTTTCCTTACAAACACCTTTCCATTGAAAACACCGGTAGACTGATTATCCAGGATTCCTTTGTACAATTCGTTGCTTAAACAATCCGGTTCAACATTGTCTACTACGGTATGATTGTCTATGTGGCTGCTGCCGCGTTGAAAGTAAAGTCCGTACAGGTGTGCTTCGGAATGTGCCGCTTCCAGGATCGCATGGAGGTTGTTGCGTACAACACCACCGTTCAGCGAAATGGTTACTGCATTGACTACACTTTTGCCTACTTGCCTGATATGCGTGGTGCTGACCTGGCTGGCATGGCTGGCGTCGTTCTGGATCTTGCAGTAGGAGAGCTGGGCATCGAGTTCCACCACAATTTCCATTACCTGGTTCGTCATGCTCTCGGCCGCGCCGATTGTTACATAGGTCTCAATCATCGACAGGGACGACCTTTGGCCTAAATGCACCAGGCTTCGTGGTTGCGAGAGTACCGGTGTCGAACGGGCATCGGTGACATTATAAATATATACAGGCAGCGATACCAGTTTTCGCTCGGGAACATAAATGAAAATGCCGCCCTGGATGAACGCGGTATTAAGTGCGTTTATGCCGTCTTTCAGGTACTTACTGCTGTGGTTAAAATGCTTGCGAATGGTGGCACTGTATTCATTGCCGGCTGCCGCCTCAAGCGGCTGAACAACCAGTTCCCGGGAACGAACGGTAGATAGCTCCTGGCTGAAGATACCGTTTACAAAAACCAGTTCGTTGGCTTCCTCAGAACCGGGCAAACGGAGGCCGTCGATGTCTGCTTCCGTAAGACTTGACTTTTCAAAGTCAAGCTGGTAATCGTTGTTGAACAATACCCCGATGCGGGTGTATTTCCACTCTTCATTTTTTGGACCGGGAAGACCCAGGTTAAAAAACTGGTCAAAAGCATCCTCCCGGATCGGTGACAACAAACTGCCCGAACCGGTCTCCTGCTGGAGCTTAAACTGTTTGGAAAAATATTCTAAATAATTCATGCGAATAGGGGTGGGTTAAGATACTTCTGCTTCCAGGGGTATCTCATTCTTGATAAAATCATAGCCTTTTTCCTCGAGTTCCAGCGCCAATTCTTTGGTACCGGATTTCACGATGCGCCCGTTGTACAACACGTGCACAAAGTCAGGCACCAGGTAATCAAGCAGGCGCTGGTAATGGGTGATGGCGAGCACCGCGTTGTTTTTATTGCGTAATTTATTGACGCCGTTGGCAACGATGCGGATCGCATCGATGTCGAGCCCTGAATCTGTTTCATCCAGGATCGCCAGTTTAGGCTGCAACATCGCCATCTGGAAGATTTCGTTTCGCTTTTTCTCGCCACCGGAAAAACCTTCGTTGAGCGACCGGCTAAGCATGGTTTGCTCCATTTCCATCAGTGCCATTTTATCCTTCATCATCCGCAGGAAGGAAACCGCATCCAATGGCTCAAGTCCGCGGTATTTGCGTACCTCATTCACGGCAGTCTTTACAAAATTGGTGGTGCTCAGGCCCGGAATTTCAACTGGATACTGGAAACCAAGAAACAGTCCTTCACCGGCTCTTGCTTCCGGTGACAAATCAAGCAGGTCTTTGCCGTCGAACCCTACGGTTCCCCCGGTAACGATATAATCTTTACGGCCTGCCAGCACAGATGCCAGCGTACTTTTGCCTGAACCGTTCGGCCCCATAATGGCGTGTACTTCGCCCGGGCGAATAACCAGGTTAATGCCTTTCAGGATTTCTTTACCTTCAATACCGGCCTGCAAATTCTCTATACGCAACATGTTATATACTTGTTTATTTTTAAAATTAACCTACACTGCCTTCAAGACTGATGGCGAGTAGCTTTTGGGCCTCGATGGCAAACTCCATCGGTAACTGGTTCATCACTTCCTTGGCAAAACCATTGATAATAAGGGCAACGGCGGTTTCTGTATCAATGCCGCGCTGGTTGCAGTAAAATATCTGGTCTTCGCCAACCTTCGATGTAGTGGCTTCATGCTCCACCACGGAAGAACTATTCTTTACATCTATATACGGGAAGGTATGCGCCCCACATTTGTCGCCCAGCAACAGGGAGTCGCACTGGGAGTAATTTCGCGCGTTGCTGGCTTTACGGGCTACGCTGACCTGGCCGCGGTAACTGTTGTTGCTGACACCGGCTGAAATACCTTTCGATACGATGCGGCTCTTGGTGTTTTTCCCCAGGTGGATCATTTTCGTCCCGGTATCAGCCTGTTGGTGGTTATTGGTAACCGCCACCGAGTAAAATTCACCGACAGAATAATCACCTTTCAGGATTACACTGGGATATTTCCACGTGATGGCCGAGCCTGTTTCCACCTGTGTCCAGGAAATTTTAGCGTGGTCGGAACAGATGCCTCTTTTAGTAACAAAATTGTAAATCCCGCCGCGGCCTTCCTTGTCGCCGGGATACCAGTTTTGTACGGTTGAGTATTTGATTTCCGCATGGTCCTGGGCTATCAGTTCCACCACGGCGGCATGTAACTGGTTTTCGTCACGCATCGGTGCAGTACATCCTTCCAGGTAACTTACATAACTACCCGGTTCCGCCACGATCAGTGTGCGCTCAAACTGGCCGGTATTCTCGGCGTTGATGCGGAAATAGGTGGAGAGTTCCATCGGGCAACGCACGCCTTCGGGGATAAAGCAAAAAGATCCATCGCTAA
>JBBSSY010000402.1:0-4029 GCA_038241595.1 Chitinophagales bacterium
GCAGGGTATCCATGCTGGTCGTTGAAATATCGCCATGATTTGGTAACAAACTTGGGCTTATAAGGAAAATCAGCATTTTTACTTTGCGGTACCGGTGCCGTGACCATGTGTTCCTGCGCGGCCGTGGAAACTTTTTCCTCTTTATTTAACAGGTAGTTTATAATTGCCTTGCGGTCGTCTTCGGCAACATACTGGAAGGACGGCATGCGGCCCAGGCCACTTTTCAGGATCGTATTGATCTGGTCGAAGGACCGTTTTTCACCAATCGCCACCAGGCTGGGGATCACGGCACCACTGCCTTTTCGGTCTTCTCCGTGACAGCCGGAACAGTTGCGGATATATAGCGAATTGCCCTTGCTTCGTGAAGCCAGCTGTTTGGTCAACTCTTCGGTATCTATCATCTTGAGCTCCCAGGGCTGGTCGTTGGAATTTTGGTAGAGGATGCCGTCCGGATCAATGGCATTGCCACCCCATTCAGCGCCACCACTGTAACCAAATAACACGGTGCCGGTGGTACTGGGCGGCACAAACTTATTAACCGGCTGGTTGATTTCCTTAAATCTTTTTAAAACAAATTCATGGGCTTCCGGCGAAATATTGGTCAGGTCAGAATCGGAAATCGTCTGGTGAGAAAATGGCAAGGGTTTCGACGGGTACTGTTGTGTCGGCCACGGCGTTTCACCCGGCAGGCCATTCGTAGGCACGGGCCGTTCTTCGATCGGGAAGAGGGAGGTTCCTTTGTCGCGATCCAGCACATACACGAGGCCGTCTTTGGTGGCCTGCACTACGACGTCTACTTTTTTACCGTCGTGGTTGATGGTTACGAGGTTGGGCGGACAAGGAATATCACGGTCCCACAGATCGTGGTGCATGGTCTGGAAATACCATTTCATCTTACCGGTCTCCGCCTCCAGCGCGAGTATGCAGTTGGCAAAAAGGTTTTTGCCGGCGCGGTCGCCGCCATAAAAATCAGAAGCAGGCGAACCGGTTCCCAGGTACACCACGCCTCGTTTTTCGTCCACCACCAGCCCGCTCCAGTTGTTGGCTGCACCGATCTTTTTATAAGCATCTTTTGGCCAGGTATCATAACCAAATTCACCCGGCTGCGGAATGGTATGAAATACCCATTTCAGCTTGCCCGTCAGCACGTCAAATGCGCGCACATGACCTGGCGCCGCATCCCCGCCTTCGGAGACGCTGGAACCAATGACAACGGTATTTTTATAGATGACACCCGGTGTGGTAGCCGTCACCGTTAGTGTGCTGATGTCATGATCCATATTGGTGGTCAGGCCCTCGTGAAGATCAACTCGCCCGTTCGTTCCAAAAGTTTTCAGCTGCTCACCGGTTTTGGCATTTAGCGCGTACATAAAGGCACCGGCGGTGTAGAAGATTCGTTTGTCGTCGCCATTCTCCCAGTACATCACGCCCCGGTTTGAATTAAATTTCTGCTTGTCCTTCAGCGGTTGAAATTTCCATAGTTGTTGCCCCGTGCCGGCTTTTAATGCAAACAGGTTGAGCTCGGACGAGGTGCCGTATAAGATGCCGTTGACGATAATGGGCTGGCATTGGATCTCTCTTACTCGGATTTGTTTGCCGCCAGTGGTATCCTGTTTCTCATTGGCATAATACTGCCAGGCAACCTGTAAATTTTGTACATTTTCCGGTGTGATCTGGGCGAGTGGCGAATACCGGTTGCCTGCCTTGTTACCACCATACACCGGGTAGTCTTTGCCGGTTTCATAACTGACGGCCCCGTGCTCAACGGTATTGTTTGTACATCCAGCCAGTGAAAAAAGCGCAACGCTTAACACTACAGTGACATGCTTCATCGGTCGATTATTTATTATCCAGCGTATAAAAATGATAAGTGATGGTCCAGGTAAATTCCTCACCCGGTCTTGCTTTTAAGGTGATGTACGGTTCCGGGCAGACGGTTTTAATTGCCGACCAGAATACCACTTTCGACAGCGGCCGGTCGCAGGTGATGCGTACGCCGGCACCGGTTGTATGGTTTTCAATGCGGATGTCGTAATCTTTTGCCGTTGGCCCAAAACCTTCGATCGAGCGGTAATAGACATGATCACTTTTGGTAAAAGCCTTGGTGATCAGGATGCTGTTCCCGCGTATTTGCCCGTTGGGACTGGATTTGGCGGTGTCGGTATCAATTGGGAATGGAAAACTGATTTCATAACCGGGTGCCACAGACAGGGTATCGAACACGAAGAAATTGTGGTCGTATACATTTGTTTCCACAGTTTCCTTACCGGTGTTCTTAAAGCGATGTGTCAGCACCAGGTCGGATTTGCCTTTCACTAACCGCACGGTTTTCACATAGTCGTACGAACACGCCGGATCTCTTAGGATATGCGTGAACGTTACCTGGTCAGGCTTTTTCGTTACCTGCCATTTGCCGTAATCTACAACGGGATACGTTTTGGCGAAGAAGTATTTTCCCGTATCCGGGCGGGTCAGTACGCCGATGCCAATCTTCACGAAACGGCCTCCCGGTTCTGCTGTTTCATAACCTACGGGCGAGAAATCTTCAACAGGCCCCATGATCGCGTCGTGGAGGGTTGGGCTGTATTGTTCGAACCACTTTCCAAAAAAACTGTGGTTCTTATAGGTAAGTTCGGGCATCACGCCGCCCCAGTCGAACCGGGTACCGCGGTAGTAACCGTTGTTTACATCCGGCAGGTAAAGCTTTGCAGTAACCAGCCCATTAGTTATAGACGCCTGCGGAACTTCCTGCGCGTTAAGGCCGACAGAAAAAAAAGCAAGTATCAAAGGCAGGAAAAATCGAATGTCTTTCATTGAGTGGAATTGTTCTGATTCTGGCGAAGATTAAATTTTCATCCGGCTGTTGGCTGAAAGCTGATTGCTGATAGCTGATGGCTGATGGCACAAAATCAACGTTCTTCCTTCTTCAGGTATTCATCGATGTCTTTCGATGTAATTGTCAGTTTCTTGGGATATTTCGCGAACCAGGCGCGGTATTCATTTTTGATCGTATCTGACCAGTCGCCGTGGATCTGGCCGGATGGATATTTGCCTAGTTGCAATAAATATCGTTCGAATTCATCCCGCAGGCCGGTTAGTTCAGACGATCGTACCAGGTCGGCAACGAGGAATGCGGGAATGAAGACGACGCCATAGTCATTCGCAAAAACGACGTCACCCGGAAAAACGGTCACTTCGCCGATGCGGATTGGTGCGTTGATAGAAGTGGGTGTCATGTCTTTAATATATGAAGGGTCGTGGCCCTTCACCCAGGCATTGAATCCCTTGGTATCTCTCAGTTCCTGCATGTCGCGGATGGAACCATAGAAAATAACGCCCTTTCCGGTTTTGCCGTAGATGGCGTTGCCCAGGCTGGAACCGATAAGCGTTCCGTCTTTTTCTTTCCCATACCCGTCGGCTACATATACGTCGCCTTTTGTGAGGATATCAATGGGCCAGATATTGATACCACCTTTTTGGGAACGTCCTTCTGCCCTGCCCTGCTGCCGGACAACACTGTCCAGGTCGGGGCGTGACGGCATGAACTGGGCGGTGACCACGCGTCCGACCATTGTTTCGCCGGGTTTAAGGATGATCCATTTTTTCTCCACCTGGTTGTGAAACCCCTTTCGTCCAAGGTATCCCCAGATCTGTTCGAGGGTGGCTTCGTGCAGGTGTTCGAGCATCAGGTCTGGCACTTTTGGCCGGCCGTCTTCGAAGCGCTCACCTTTCCATTGGGCGGTTAACGTTTTAATGTATTCCGGCGAAGCACCAAGACGCTGCGCCTGCGATACGGTCGCGGCAAAAAGCAATGCAATGAGGAAAGATGTTTTTTTTATCATGTTGATGGTTGAATAATATTAGCAGTTGCAGTTTACAATGAGATACAATCGTTTGAATGGCATGAAGGTGTTTTGAATTCGACGTTAATATTACATAATTTTTGAGCAGGATATATTGAATTATATAAAATCTTCACGATTACGGTTAACGCCCGTTCCTTTCCCTGAAGGGTCCCCGCGTTATACC
>JBBSSY010000403.1:0-4020 GCA_038241595.1 Chitinophagales bacterium
AATGCCGGTGAGGTTGAACGGGTAGTCCACGTTCAGGTGAATCCAGAATAAAGGCGCCTCGCCATAAGGATACAATTCCTTGTAAAAATTCTGGTAGTCCTCGGTGGTTAATTCAGCCGGCTTTTTGGTCCAGGCCGGTGTGGGGTTGTTGATTACTTTTCCGTCAAATAAAACCGGAACCGGTAAAAATTTACAGAACTTGTCCAGGATGCTTTGAATTCTTTCTGTTTCGAGAAACTCTTTGCTTTCCTCGTTCACATGCATCACGATATCCGTACCGCGGTGTTCCTTCTCCACTTCTTCAATAAAATATTCGGGGCTGCCGTCGCATTCCCACTTAATGGCTTTTGAATCCTCTTTGAAGCTTTTGGTAACAATTTCCACCTTATCACTCACCATAAACGAACTGTAAAATCCAAGTCCGAAATGTCCGATAATATTATTTTCGTTTTGACCCTTGTATTTGGTGAGGAACTCCTCCGCACTGCTGAACGCCACCTGGTTGATGTATTTATCCACTTCTTCTGCCGTCATGCCAAGCCCCTTGTCCGAAATAGTCAGGGTTTTATTTTCCTTGTCGAGGCGTACTTCGATGGTGAGATCGCCCAGTTCTCCTTTTGCTTCACCAATCGATGAAAGTGTTTTAATCTTCTGGGTGGCATCCACCGCGTTACTCACCAGCTCCCTGATAAAGATTTCATGGTCGCTGTAGAGGAATTTTTTTATAATCGGGAATATATTCTCGGTTTGTACACGAATAGTACCGGTAGACATAATAATAATTTTTTAGATTCGAAATTGGTAGTAAGATGGCCAAACAAACGAAGTGCCAGAAGAGTATTTCATCCTGTTTACGGAAAAAATGGCAGATGTCGATGCCGCGACAGCCTGCACAAGTAGCGCAGGATAATTGTATCCGCAGGCATGTCAGTTAAATCGGTTCAGCCTGTTTCTTACTTTTTTATAAATTTTACGGTTTGTTTTGTTTGTGTGCCGTTGAGTTGAAGGATATATAACCCGGCGTGCCAGCCGCTGACTGATTTAGTGATCCGGCTATTTAACTGGTTGATATTCCCATTGGCCTGCAGCAACAGGTGGCCGTCTGCAGAAGCTATGGTGGCATCATAGACGTCATTGCCTGATTGCAGGTTGATCCTGAACACCGAACCAACCGGGTTGGGATATACCCGTAGCGATCCTTTCCTGTTACCGCCGAATTTTACCAGTACAATATCAGAATACGTGGCGGTGCCATAAACATCCACCTGTTTCAGGCGGTAGTAATTAGAGCCCGTCAATGGGTGTGCATCTACAGACTTATAGTCGATGGCGGATTGTGAATTACCATGCCCGTTCACTTTCGCGATAGACGTAAAATTGATGCCATCGGCGGATCTTTCCACGTTGAAATAACTGTTGGCTGTTTCTGTGAGGGTTGTCCAGGTTATTACCACGGAACTGTTTTGTTGTTGAGCCTTGACAGCAGCCATTCTCACTGGCAGAATTACTTCTGTCAATAGCAAGCGGGTGTAAACGGGCAGGTGATCTGAGGCCGAGCTGGCGTTGTAGCCTGAAATATAGGTTCTCGGGTCTTCTATATCCGTAGAACCGGTAATGTAATCCTTCCGCAGTTCATTGGATATGATGATGTGATCGATCAATCCTGATCCGGAAATAAAACTCACGCGGCCCGCCTGGTCAAGTGGAAGGGTGAGCACCTCATAATCCGCGTTGTCATCCACAAAAATCTTGTAGGGAGATACGGCGCCGGTATTGATCGAGCCAATCACCCGGTCATTGTAATCACCGACGAGGACCACGTTGTCGTTCGGGTAATAGAGGTCCAGTGAGTCTTTCAACACCCTGACATCGTACAGGCGCCGGTTGTAGCTCTCGGGGTCGGAGGCTGATTTGGCATGCAATACCACGAAGCGTATCCGCTTGGTAACCCCGCCAACCATAGCATCAAAAGTAGCCATGAAAGGGAGCCGGCCGGATGACCAGAACTGCGAAGATAACACCGGGTAGCCTGGCAATGTTTTAGTGCCGTTGCGGAGGCTGTCGAACAGGCCGACAAACATTACGCGCTGCTCAACCAGGGTCATGGTCGAGGTGTTGTATACAAAACCTATTTTTTGCGGTGGGAAGGTAGGATCCGGCGGATTGAATGAATATGACCACCGGTCTGACAGTATCGACGCATAACCCGGAAGTTTCGAAACCAGTACACCCATGGCACTGTCGCTGGACACTTCTTCCACACCCGAGATATCGAGGTTGAGGTGACTAAATACGGTGGCAATGTTGTTGATCTGCGTCGTAATTTTTTCCGGCGTCGGGTTATTGGTAGAGTTTGAACCGAAGAAACTAACGTTGTATGCCCCGATGTCGAGTGTTTCCGCTTTCGGGTAAGATGAACCGGTGAGCGACACTATGTTTGAATCCAGGCCTGTACCCGTAAATTTCAGTTTGCCTTCAATTTTGAGTGATTTGACCGCAGGAGAGAACCGTACATATATATTAGTACCGGCAGCTGCTGCCACGGATGTGACGTTGACGGACGCGCCAAATGCATTATTGTCTCCAGAAATCTCATATCCTGCCGGTGCCGTTGCAACAATGTCACCGAGGCCACTTGCTTTGAATGCAACCGGTAGCGACGCAGAACGATTGCCGGCGGTAATTTCGCCAAAATTTAGTGCCATCGGACTCACCGACAGCAGGGAGGTCCGATTTGTAATGTCTATATTATCTACTGTCCACCGCGCAGCCCCCAGTTCAGGCGAGGAAGTATACTTGAAAGCGAGGTATAGCTTTGGCTCATTTTTATACGTGGTGAGGTCGATTCCATCGGACAATGTCCAGGTGTTTGACAATGGCGGGAAATTACCGGCGAGTTCCGTCCAGGTTGCGCTGTTTGGGTTTGCAATACCGTCGTAGTCGACAGATACCAACAGCTGAAGGGCCGGTCCAGTATATTCTCCCCGGCTATAAAAACGAAGGATAGGCAGATTGAGGGCGGCGATATTGAGGGAAGGCGTAATCAGCCAGTCTTCATTTTCTACCGCACCGCCGCTAAAGCCGTTTACATCCACTCCTTTCGTGCCTGCGAAGCCGAAATTGGAACAGGCCCATTTTGCGGCACCGCTTACGCTGTATGAAGTGAAGCCCAATCCTGGTGTACCCAATGACGAGCACGCATCGAAATTAAAGACCAGGTTTGCGGGATCGATGCCGTCGCCACTGACGCTTATGTTCATTGCGGTCGCGCCTGTGCTGGTATTTGTAATTGTACCGCTGGCGCTTGCTGCTGATACCGGCGTAAATTTCACGTACACGATGTGGTCCGTCGCTGCTTCTGCAGCAGGAATGGTCAACTGCGTGGAATAAGAACCATTGAGCGCGTCAGAAATGGAAAAAGGCGCGGGTGCGGTAATAATTAGCGGAGCCGACAAAAATTCACCCTTGACCGTATAAGTCTGCGCTGGCGAGGGACTATTTACCGAAGTTGCGGAGAAAGCGATTGTCCCGGTACTGGTAGTGAGTACCGGCGCCCCAGCTGCCAGCGTCGCTGAACCGGTAAATTTTACATTGTCTATGCTGAATGTGCCACCGGGCGCTTCGGCGTTGAAGCCATAAAACCGGAGCGTAAGCGGTGCAGCCAGGTTACTTAAAGTGGTGGGTGTTACTTTGCTACCAGCCTGCGCCGTAGCTGAGTCGGCAACCTGGAAAACATTACCCGTTACGACCTGCAGGTTTGGATTTGCCGGGTCGATGGAAGCAGGCAGGTTGACCGCATAGCCGTCGGCACTGGATCGCACCGCGTATTGGCGGATTCCGCTTCCTGAGCGTTGCAACGTAAACGTGATACTTTGCAGCGTGAGCGCCACATTCTGCTGCGGCGTAATGGTCACCTCGTAATACTGTGCTGTATTTATCGTACCGGGCAGATCATCCGACGCATTGGTGGCGCCGATTGGCCAACCGGTATAACTAAAGCGGGAGGCCGCATTTGGATTG
>JBBSSY010000404.1:0-4020 GCA_038241595.1 Chitinophagales bacterium
AGCTGCGCCATGCGACGCACATCAATGGCACCCGACCTGTCGACCATGCCGATCACCACGCCGTCACAACCAAGTTCTTTGCACATCAGCACGTCCCGGCGCATGATGCCAAAATCATCATCATCATATAAAAAGTCACCACCACGCGGCCGGATGATGGGGTACAAGTCTATAGTAAGTATTTTGCGTGCTGCCTCAACCAGGCCGGCTGAAGGCGTGGTACCACCCTCCGCAGAATTGTCGCATAACTCGATACGGCCTGCGCCATTATCTTGGGCGAAGCGGCAGGAGCTTATATTAAAACAGCATATTTCAAGCGTCATGACGGGCAATTAAAAGATCGTTTCAGGCTTAAATTCACTACTCCCTTTTTCATCAGCCTGCACGCAGAAAGTGAAACCTTGCTGCAATGCATATGCGCCGTATTGTCCTTTTTTATTCAGCGCCAGGAACCCGACCTGCAGGGTCTTCGCCCTGGCGGGATCTTTTTTTACAATGCGATCCACCGCTTCTTTGCACGCTTTTTCGGGGGAGTATCCCAGCCGCATCAGTTCTACCACCAGGTGGCTGCCGCAGATGCGGATCACCTCCTCTCCCACACCTGTACTTGTCGCGGCGCCTACTTCATTATCGACGTAAAGACCGGCGCCGATAATGGGGGAATCGCCCACGCGGCCGCTCATTTTAAATGCCATGCCACTTGTGGTGCAGCAACCACTCAGGTTGCCGTATGCGTCCATCGCCACCAGGCCGATGGTATCATGGTTGTACTGGTTTCCAGGGAGTAATTCGGGTCTGAACGGTCCTTTAGCCACTACTTTATTTTCTATGTTAATGACTGGCTCGTACTTCGCATTTTCCAACCACTTCCGCCAGGCTTTTTCGGATTCCGGTGTCAACAGGTTTTCTTTTTGAAAACCATTTTCCAGCGCAAATTGCAGCGCCCCATCCCCCGCCAGCATCACGTGCGGTGTTTTTTCCATGACCATTCTTGCCACCGAAACCGGGTGTACGATATGCTCCAGGCACATCACGGATCCGCAGCCGCCGTGCTCGTCCATGATACAGGCATCCAGCGTAACCTTCCCATCCCGATCGGGCAACCCGCCGTAACCTACTGTCTGGATTTTCGGGTCAGCCTCGATCACTTTCACCCCAGCTTCAACGGCATCCAGCGCACGACCACGTTTCCCGAGAATGTTCCAGGCGGCCGCATTGGCCCTGCGGCCAAAATTCCAGGTAGAAATTACCACTGGTTTATTTAACACAGGTTGTAAAGCAAGTTGTTGGCCCTCTACTTTTTTACCAAATAACACCCCTGCGGAAGCAAATAAAGAAGTCTGCAAAAACCTTCTGCGTGGAAACATACTTACTTATATTTAAGATCAAACATTCAACAGACGCGCATCGGGTGCCGCCATAAATTTCGCGAGGTTTCCCTGTGCCTTGTTCCTGATTTTTTGCTGAAGCGCATTGCTCCAGCCGAGAATCCAACCTGGGACGCCAAGTGCCTGCCGGCTCCATGTCCAGGTATCAAAATTATCGGTGTGTTCGATAATTTTTCCGTCATGAAACTTAAAATACGCTTTTACTACATTTTTTACGGAACGCCCGGTTTGACTAAAGGTATAGCGGGCAATCCAGGTACAACCACCGTATTCACCATCGGAATGCACATTGTTAAAAATCATTGAGAATCCTTTTGCATTTTTCACCATCATCTGCCACATGGCGCGTACTTCGGCTGCATTGAGGTCTTCGAAAATGGGATCAAAAAAAATCGCTTCGTCGTGGTAACATGCCTGCATCGTTTGATAGTCCGATTGCTGGAATGCCAGGTAAAATTTCGTAATGATTTGCTCGTTTTCGTTCATAAATGGTGGATGAGGTCACTGGCTGGATGATCGGATAGCTTCGGGTGCCCGATCAATCACCGATGTCGAAGTTACGAACCGTTTGTACAATCCGGTGTAAGATCCAACAGGTTTTAAAACAGCCATCAGCAAATACATTTGTCCCGGCTCAATCCTATCATAGGCTGGGGCGAAGATTTTTGTTGCATTCTTAGGAAAACAACTACCATTAGGTGTTATATTGCAGGCCAAATCATCACCCGATTAAATATTTGCTTATGAGGTACCTACTATCAGTCGCATTATTTTTTTTCATCGTCAGCCTTTCTGCACAGACTTTGAATATCATTCCCGAGCCGGTTAAAACCACCATGAAAACCGGTTCTTTCAAACTTTCGGCCGCGACCCAGCTGGTTAGTGGTTCCGGGGAAAAATTATCCGCCGATTTTCTGAATGAATACCTGAAACAGATTTACGGTTTCTCCCTCAAGGTAGTGCCAAACGCAGGCACCAATTACATCAAATTATCCACCGGTAAAGCCAAAACAGCCAAAGAAGGCGCTTATAAATTATCGGTAACCGGTAGCGGTATAACGATCAGCGGCGAAACGCGATCGGGTACATTCTATGGCGTACAAACGCTCATCCAGTTGCTACCTACGGAGTTGTCTGCTACCATGCAGATACCTGCGCTTGCCATCGAAGATTACCCCCGTTTTGAATACCGCGGTCTTCACCTCGATGTCGGTCGGCATTTCTTCCCGGTAGATTTTATAAAAAAATACATTGATTATATCGCATTGCATAAAATGAATTATTTCCACTGGCACCTGACGGAAGACCAGGGCTGGCGCATTGAAATCAAGAAATACCCGTTGCTGACTTCCGTTGGCGGCTGCCGCGACGGTACCATTATTGGCCGGTACCCTGGCACCGGCAATGACAGCATCAAATATTGCGGCTTTTACACACAGGAAGAAATTAAAGATGTGGTTAAATACGCTGCAGACAGGTATGTAACCATCATCCCCGAAATCGAATTACCCGGCCACAGCACCGCCGCAATTGCTGCATACCCGCAGCTGAGCTGCTTCCCCGAAGAATTACCTAAAAAGGTAATCCAGAGCTGGGGGGTGTACAAAGATGTGTTCGCGCCGACTGAGTACACATTTAAATTCTTGGAAGATGTTTTCGACGAGGTGATTACTTTGTTTCCAGCCAAGTACATACATATCGGCGGCGACGAGTGCCCGAAAGACAACTGGAAAAGATCGGCGTTCTGCCAGAACCTGATCAAGGAAAAAGGGTTGAAAGATGAACACGGCCTGCAGAGTTATTTTATCCAGCGCATTGAAAAATACCTGAATAGCAAAGGCAAACAGATCATTGGGTGGGATGAAATCCTGGAAGGTGGCCTGGCGCCAAATGCCGCAGTAATGAGCTGGCGTGGCGAACAGGGTGGCATAGACGCAGCCACGCAAAATCATTACGTGGTCATGACGCCGGGAAGCCATTTGTACTTCGATCATGCACAAACGAAGAATGAAGATTCGGTAACCATTGGCGGTTTCCTGCCGGTGGAAAAAACCTACAGCTACGAACCCATGTCGTCCAAGCTGCCAGCAGGTAAAGAAAAATACATCCTCGGTGCGCAAGGCAATGTGTGGACTGAATACATGAAGAATCCCAGCAAAGTAGAATACATGATATTCCCCCGTGCAAGCGCATTAAGCGAAGTACTGTGGAGCCCTCGTGACAAACGCGACTGGCCGGCGTTTAAAAAGAAACTGGACACACAATACAAAAGATATGGATTGTGGAAAGCGAATTATAATAAAGCTGAATAGGATATTACACGATGGCCTTAAACCGTGAAGCAACAAAAGAAATAAAAGTCTGGCCGGTGCGTTACATCCTGGCAGATCATTTCTTCGTTTCTTTTTGCCTGCGGGCTTAACAGTTCAATTATATTAATTTCGCCAAAAATCCACGACATGAGCATGGTTGACTCTTTTGAAAAAATACCCGTTAAAATTTTCAATTCCATAAAGGACGGTTCAAAATTCGTTGCACAGGAAATCGCTACACTGATTCGCAGTAAACAAGCCGCGGGTGAGCGATGTGTGCTGGGACTCGCTACCGGTTCCTCACCAAAAACCTTGTATGC
>JBBSSY010000405.1:0-4005 GCA_038241595.1 Chitinophagales bacterium
AGGAAGTTGATCATGCGGCGACGCGACCCGGTATCGGTGTACCGATATTCGAAATTGATCCCTCGTCCGGGGTAGCAATTGTTGAGGTAGCTGCCATACCGGCCCTGCCCACTAGCGGGGTCAGTAACATTTACCCATGGCTTGAACGTGACGGGGTCGAAAACGCTGATGACCAGTGAGGAAAACGCACAGGCATTGGCGCTGACTAACTTTCCGTTTACAGTGACCGAAACGCCGCCTTCCTCAACCGTTCCCGTTCCCCAGGTTCCTGCACGGACATAAATATCATTTTTCACGACACCGAATCGCCAGTTGCGATCGGTTTCCAGGGCAATTCTTTCCGCTTTCGAACCCAGGTGCTGGAAGTAATGCGACTGGCTGAAACCGGAAACGTTTCCGGGCAGGTAAACAAAAGAGGACGTGTTCCACCGATAACCTTCGCCTGCTGCGGGCACCAGTGCCGTACGCCAGTAATATACCGTGCTGTCCCTGAAACTGATACCCGGTTCAAACTCAAGCAGACCACCAACTGACGTAATGCTTTTCGTTATTTTTTGTGCCGAATTGAACAGCGCCGTTGTATCAACTTCCAAACTATACTGCTTTTGGGTGCTGAATGGATTCGCGGTAGAGGCATACAATTTCTGAGACTGGTTGCTGATGATGGCAAACTCGTTGGGATAAGCCGGCCGGGCCTCATCTTCATAGATAAAAACTTCCTTGGTGTACGTATTGTTATTTTCGGAAATCTCCGAAACAAGATTCTCCGCATCAATCGTTACAATAAATTTGTTCAGGCCTTTGTCGCGGGTAGCGATCACCGGTACAGACAGGTTCAAAGAATCGCTGTATATCGTCCCACGCATTTTCCTGTGGTAAAACAACCCCATGGTGCCGTCAGGGAATTGCCTTTTTACGTCTACCGTAATCGAATCCTTTACCGCCTTGCCCAGGTTGTAGATTTTGACAGCAAGGTTAAAACTGTCCGCAGCCACCGAGATAAATGCCGGTGAAATTTTAACCTGCTGCGCTTCAATGACATAATCCGGTTTTGGTTGCGTGTTCATCACCAGTGCCGGGTCGCCGTGTAACGTGATCTGCTCTGCCTGGCACCTGGCGAAAAAGTCTTCGGAGCCGGAAACTAGTATTGTCTTCTGCAAGGCATCCCTGACTACATCCCCCAGGTTGCCTCCGTATTTGGTCGTAGACAAGTCAGTGTACATGGCGTTGATGTATATATTCAGGTAGTTCACCACGCCATAATGTGTGCTGGCAATAAAGGCGATGCCGCCACGCTGTTTGGCAAGCACGAATTTCTCCGACAGCGTTTCATTGTAAGTAAACCGCTGCGGGTCGAACGTAAAGAAATTACCGGCGTTGCATCCATTGACAGAAAAGATGGGGTATTTGCCGGGATTGTTATAATTCTGCGGGTTGTCCAGGTTAAATTCCAGTGTCGTCGAAGAGGAATGACCGAAATATGTCACGAGACTCAGGCCTTCTTCAAACAACGCAGTGATGCGATCATTGGACAACTGCTCCACCGGGCTGGTGGAACTCTTGCAAAATAACGACACTTTGCTGCCGAGGAGGGTATCTTCCACGATATTTTTATACCCTGCCATGTAATTACACAATACGCCACCAAGGAATGATTCACTGGCACCCGTTACGTGAATAATATTCTTCATCCACAATCGCCCCTGGATGGTACTGGCAGCGGTTTGCTGCGCATTTTCATACTCCTTTACCTTTTCCAGGTAATCTTCCAGCTCGGTTGTACTAACCACCGAAAGCCTGCCTACCGGAATCAGGGAAGCCGCACTGGTTGCATCCTGGGAACACATCAAGTTATCCGATGCCGGGTAACCAAAGGACGGCACCAGGTTCAGGCGATCGGCCAGTGGATCGCGCTGGTTGAGACAATATTCGTTATACGCCACGCCCCGACCAATCAAAAAAAGAAACTGCGGAGTAGAGGTAAATTTTGCCCTGGCGAAACGCACGAAATTTTTGACGGAGAGCGGATGTTTTTTGATGCCAAATGCAAATTGATCTACCAGTTCGTCGATGTCATAGAGATGCGTATTGAACCGGCCGCCGGCTGCTGAATTTCTATAGGCGGCATAAGCCTGTACCGGGTTGGCACCGTTGGCACCTTTGTACAGCAGGCTGTTGCTGATCACCAGGTAATTGCCCTGGTTGGTGGTTTCGCTGAAGTTGACAAAAGTTTTTGGCGTAAGGGTTGTGACCGATTTTACCGCAGTTGCATCTTCACTCACCAGCACCAGTGAACGCGCAGCGGTTCTACCTGGCAGTGCAAAGCGGATAACGTTGCCTGTAACCTGGCCCGTAAAGCGTTCGTTGAACACAAGGTCGTATAAAACCGGTTGCGTACTGCCCCCGTTAAAATTACTGATCTCCAAAAAATAACCCTGGCTTTTAGCCGGCAATGTGAATGCGAATCTGTTGGCGCCGCCAAAATTGAACAGCCTTGGATAGGTGATCTCGTAAAACGAAACCACGATGCGATCGGTAGGTGTGGCCGACGTATTGAGGAATTGAACGTTGGCGGTGCCGCTGCTCAGCAGGCTTACCGGCAGCACGGCCTGTGTAACCGTATCGTTGAAATACTCCATCGCCGATTCGCGAAGCACACTTCCATTGACGGTAAGCCGCACGGTGCGGGCGTTGGGTGCATTACCAGTGGCGCCGAACCGGATGGCAGCTGCGGGGCCGCCTGAAAAAGGAAATAAATTAGCCTGGGCGTCGGTGATCGGGCTGCCGGGATTCGACTCCCTGGAACTCCAGAATTCACCTATGTCAAATGAAGAAGAATACACATATTCCCCTACCACGTTGGCTAGTCCGGGATTGATACGGTCTTTGAAATATGTGCCGGCAGTATGTGTAAAATAAGGCTCTGCGGGCAACGCATTGCCAGCGACGTTATTCACGGTTTCACGTAAGCGAAGGTTCGCGCCGGCAGATACTGTTAAAAAATATACGGTGGTATCCGTCTGTAAACTCCACTTATCGCTGTGCTGGTATGCCGGGCGGCGGTACATCGGGCGGTCCGCTTTTCCATCGTTCCTTTCTCCCCAGAATTCCAGGTAAGAACCAGCCGGCAACGCACCTGTACTAACGGGAATGTATATAGGAACTTCCTGGCCGTTCCTGATTAATTTAAACTGTTCCACCGGCGTACTCGCTAAACCAATGGTGCCGAGTGCAGCCTGCGGGATCCGGTATAATCCGGTTTCAGCCACCTTGAATTTATAGTAGGTTTTAGAAAAGTCGATCCACTCATTATTGTATTGCTGGGATACAGCAACCAGGCGCATCAATATTAACAATGTAATAAATATCTTTCTCATACAATACATGCCGGCAACACTCGATGTGCTGCCAATTAATCAGCCTGCTTTTTTTTAAGATCGAGTTTCAGTGAAAATATATGCGTGTATAGTGGGCTCGACTGGTTGGCAAGATTGGTAAACGCGTAATCGATCTGCACGGTGGAGATCTTGAAACCTGCACCGATGCCGGGCTGGTAGATCCATACTTTTTTAATATTTGTAATATCTGCATCATCCAGCGCCTTTTGGAAATTATTGATCCCCGCGCGCACAAAAAAGACATTGTTGTAAGAAACTTCCAGACCCAGTTTCGGATCGATGCTCACCGGTGTAATACTGACAACTGTATTTCGGCGGCCGTCAAAAGTAAAATCAATGTTGGCTTCTGTAAGGAGGTTTAGTTTATTGGTCAGGCGAAACAGGTAAGCACCACCGGCTATGAGCCGCGGTGCTGTTAGTTCGGTCGATTTTACAGGGATCTCGTTTCGTGTTACATAGAACACCTCCCGCATTTTTTCATTGATATTATACGACCAGGCGTTAAAAGTGGTGGTAATATCCCTGGCGACGAGTCCCAGTTTGAGGCGCTTGCCGTCATATTGCACGCCGGCATCGAAGCCGAATCCCCAGGACGTCGCAAAGTCAC
>JBBSSY010000406.1:0-3986 GCA_038241595.1 Chitinophagales bacterium
CCCGGCGAGAAGCCTTTCGGTGACCGGCGGGAAAGTCTTGATGTAAACCGGGCGGGGAAGTCGATGGTCAGAGAAATTAAAGTGGTAGGGCAGTTCGAAGAAATGGAACGACAATTCTGTCAATTATTTAATTCTGTACATTCTGCTTCAGACATGATCTGTTGAAATAATTGATAAAGGAATCCATTTGGAAATTCCAAATTTTAATGTTATTTTAAGAACAGCAAAGCCAGATTGCTGCTAAATGAGAATATCTTTACGAAGCACTAACACACGCAGACAGCAACATGAAAAACGGAAAACAACCGGCACTTATAATTTGTATCCTTATGGACCTTATTGGCAGCGCCAGTTACCTGTTGCCAGGTATCGGTGAAATTTCTGACATCATCTGGGCACCGGTTTCCGCAATTGTCTTTTTCAGGATGTTCGGCGGTTGGAAAGGTGCTTTTGGCGGGGTGTTTTCCTTTGTGGAAGAAATACTGCCAGGGCTAGACTTTATTCCCACATTTACCATTGCCTGGGCCTGGCAATACTTTACCAGTAAACAGGAAAAGACCCTGTACAACCAGTATTCGCAAGGATAGCCTTGGCGACTGCGTTGTCTTCGAAGTCCAACTTCCATAATTCCACGCACAATTTTCCGGTTGTAAAAACGTTTATGGCTTGCCGTGAAAAGCTTTAACGGTTCCTTGACACCTCATTTTTAAACGTTTAATGTATTTTATTATCTCAGGATTATGGAAAAGAGGAACATGTATTTCGACGTAAACAAGGCCAGGATCTATAGAAAATTATACCAGCCGTCTATTAATGTGCTGACATTTGTCAAGACACTATTTGGTATCTTATTGGCAGGTGATTCACCCATCAGCCAATCCTATCGTACCCATAGAAAGTTCAAGTAAAGCGAAGCGGCTCATTGTGCTTCTTTTTGATACTTACAATAAAAAGCCGCTTCGTGAGAAGCGGCTTTTATAGTTCCCTAAAGCCATTACAGATTAATTATTCCCACGATTAAAATTATTCATCCTACCGTTGCCCCGGTCAAACTTGCGTTCCATACCTGGTGTACGTTTACCCCGGCCCTGCATGTTGTTACGCTGGCCACGCTGCGTGGCATTTGATCCTGCCCGGTTGAGGTTATATGTAAACGTTAGCATGAAATAGCGCTTAAGCACCACCGTATTTATATTCTGGAGGAAGTTCTCCGTCTGCGTGGTAGATATGCTTTGGTTCTGGTTCAGAATATCATTCACCGATAGTTTGATCTCCCCGTTTTTCTTCTTGAAGATCTGCTGGGCGATGCCTGCATTCCACAAAGGGATATTCAGGTTGTACCCCACTGCACGACCGGTATTGATAATATAGTTAAAATCTGTTGAGAGGATAAGCGTTTTAAGTATGGAGTAGTTGACATTCGTAATGTAGGTCTGCGTGTAGTATTCGGTGTTCTGGTCTTTTCGAACGCTGTACCTGGCGTTGTTGTAGGCAATACGCGCGGTGATGCCGAAATTGAATTTCTGCTGGAAGTCCAGGTTCAGTCCTGCAGATTGTGTGACGGAAAAATTTCTTGTATAATTTGTCACCTTGTAGATCTGGCTGGCGTCGCGGTTATAATTCATCGAGTTGGTAAAATTAACGCTGCTTCCTTTCCTCTTTTTAAAAGGGATGCCGAGTGTTACATAGGAAGAAGTATTGTATACTCCACTCATATTTACTGGTGTGATCAACTGAATTCCCTTGCCCAACGAGTCGATGCTGTTGACGATCTTGTTGGACGTTTGTCCGAGGTTGATATTGGCATTGAAGAAGCGGAAAGTGGCTGCATTGAATGTGTTATAGCCGATGTTCATGCTGTTGCTGAATTCTTGTCTCAGCAAGGGGTTGCCCTGCCTGATTTCCAGCTGGTTGCTGAGATCCTGTATTGGTTGCAGCTGGCTCACAGAAGGCTGGTTGGTGCGACCACGGTAATGAATGCGCAGGTTTTTAGTTTTACTAAAGCTGTAGTTGAAATTAGCCGTAGGGAAGAAATTGGTCGCTTTCTGACTGGTAATGATTATCGAATCTTTGCCATTGTTACCGATTGGGCGTACACTGTTGTTGATCAGTGACGATGTTTGCATAGCGCCGCCGAGTTGAAAATTGTATTTCGGATTTTGCAAACGGAAATTTAGCCCGTAGCGGTTGGCAATGAAATCGTTCACGAAATAATTCGTCTGCCGTGCGTTGACCAGGTCATACTGGTCGGTCAGCGGGTTATAATCAAATGCATTGCGGTCCGAGGTCTGGTGGTTATTGGTATAGGCATAATTCAGTTCCAGTATTTTATTGGTTCCGATCGGTTCGGTGTACGATGAACTGATTATATTGTTGTTCGACTTCGTCGTCTGGTTGCTTTGTATATCCTGGTTTTGTGTTCGCTCCTGCGTCCCATCCGGGTTGAAAAAAATCAACGGCGCATAGCTGGTACCGTTGCCTTCGCTGTTGTTGATGGAATTGTTTAAACCCAGCGTGATTGTTCTTCCCGGTTTCTTAAATTTCCTGCGGTAGAGTAAATTGTTGTTGAGGTTTTTACCATCGCGTTTATTTGTATTGCGGGTAATGCCACTGATGACCAGGGCGCTGATGCCGCCTTTTACGCCGGTGATCAGGTTGGAATCCAGGCTGTACCCATTGGAGTTTTGCAGGGTGAAACTCGGCGTGTATAGGATCGAATTCATCGAATCGATGGCATACTCCATCCTCAGGTTAACACGCTGATTCTGGTTTTTGTTGATTGAAGTTGTCTGCTGCTGCTGGATTGCCGTTGAATCTTCAAAGTAGGTATCGCGTCGGCTGGTACGGTCCTGGCGAGTTTCAGATTCGGAAAAGAAGTAGTTGCCGGTAACATCCAGTTTGTTGCCGAACTTGTTGGTGTAATTTAGCCCGAGCGAAGACGCCCGCGTGATGCCATTTCCACCCGTACCGCTGCCGAAATTTCCGCCGCCACCACCACCGCGGTTTCCGCCACCGCGGCTGCCACCCGTATTTCTGCCGCCGCCGCTACTGCCACCACCGCTAAAACCACCCATGGTGTTCACAATGTCGCTAAAGTTAAATGTAGAGCGGTTGATATTGTTGGAGTTGCCGATCAGGGAGATCCTGCGGTCACCCTTGAAACTATTAACCGTCAGGTTGGCTGCGTATCGTTCGTCGGTACCATAGCCAAATGAGGAACGGATGAAATATCCCTTACGCTGGTCTTTTTTCAGCCGGATATTGATCGTTTTTGCGCGGCTGCCGTCATCGATCCGTGTAAACTTGGCCTGGTCGCTCATATCATCGAAAACCTGTACTGATTCAATCATATCGGCCGTAATATTTTTCGTTGCGAGTTTAGGATCCGTGCCGAAAAATTCCTTGCCGTCCACGTACACTTTCTGGATGTCCTCGCCCTGCGCTTTTACATTGCCATCTTTGTCCACTTCCACACCGGGTAGTTTCTTCAAAAGGTCTTCCGCCGTCGCATTAGGTATTGTTTTAAAGGCACTCGCCCTGAATTCTACGGTATCCTTATTCACCCGGATCGGCGCGGCTTCCACGACCACTTCATCGAGCATCGTGGCTGATTTATCCATATAAATAACCGACAGATCGATCACCGGCATCTCTTTCGTAATGATAATTGTACGGGATAGATTTCTGAAACCCTGGAAGGAGATCACCAGGGAATATCGTCCGGTGTCCAGATCTTTGATGGCAAAAACACCTTTGGCATTCGCTAAAACGGAGGAGACAACGGCTGAATCAACCGGTTTCATCAGCGAAACGGTGGCTCCGGCAAGCGATTCTTTGTAGGTAGTGTCAGAAAGTCTTCCACTGACAGCACCATTTATCTTGCTTTGGGCACCGACCGAACCAAAACCCCCAAGCAGGGCAATCAGCATCAGGAAATTTTTCATGCGTTCAGGGAATAGATGTGAGATACCCCTTAGATGCTGAGA
>JBBSSY010000407.1:0-3986 GCA_038241595.1 Chitinophagales bacterium
CAACTTCGATATTCATTGTCAACTGCACATTGCCAACTGCAAACTGCCAATTGTAAATTGCACATTGCTAACTGCCAACTGTAAATTGCAAATTGCCAACTGCCAACTGTAAATTGCACATTGCCAACTGAAACTTCCCGAGTGCGGCAAAACAGCTATTTTGCATCTACCTAATTTTCTTTTATGAGAGGGATATTTTCAAGAGTTGTCGGCTGCCTCCTGCTGCTTGCAGACAGCCGGTTGCCCGCACAAACGATCGATGCCTGGAAGATTACTGCGGCCAATGTCGACGCTTCTAATTATTACGGCATTACCGTTGCCAACGGCATGATCGGCATTGTCTCTTCGCCCGAGCCGTTTAAAGTGAAGGATGTTGTACTGGCAGGGGCTTACGACCAGTACGGACGGGGACGGGTCAGCAATTTTTTACGCAGTTTCAACCTCCTGAATATGAATCTTGACGTGGATGGCAAACGGGTGGACGGCAGAAACATCACCCACATGAAACAGGAGCTCGACATGCGCAAGGCCGGCTTTACCGCATCTTTCGATGTGGAGGACAAAGCAACAGTCAGCTACACGTACTACTCATTACGGCATCTGCCGTTTACGGTATTGATGGATATAACCATCACCGCCAGGAAAGATATTACGATCACGCCTGCAAGTGTCATGGAAGCACCGGACGCGTTGCGGGATGTTCAAAATTATTACAACGAAATCGACAGGCCACATGTAGTGATCAGTTTGCTGACCTCTTCAGCAAAAAGTCCCACGGGAAAATTACTCATGTGCGCGTCCAATACGTTTTTGTTCACGGAAGCTCATGGCCAGGAGCCGCGCGTGATTCACGAGATGTGGGATAATAACATGCACCTGATGAAATTTTCAAAATCGATGAAAGCAGGGGAAACGTATCGTTTTTCCATTGCCGGTTCATCGATCACATCCGCGCACCATGACGACCCGCTGAATGAAGCAGAACGCATGACAATTTTTGCGCGGCTGGAAGGCAGGGAGCGGCTGATCAATTTTCATAAAAAAGCCTGGGATGACTTGTGGAAAAGTGACATCCTGATCGAAGGCGACGCGCAGACGCAGCAGGATATCCACAGCATGTTGTACCACCTGTATTCCTTTGTCCGGGAAGGCACGGCCTTGAGTCCGTCACCAATGGGTTTATCGGGGCTGGGTTATAATGGTCATGTTTTCTGGGATACTGATCTCTGGATGTTCCCGGCGATCCTGGTACTGCAACCTGCTATGGCCAAATCACTCGTGGAATACCGTTTCCAGCGGCTGGAAGCGGCGCGGCGCAACGCATTTAACCATGGCTACAAAGGGGCTATGTTCCCCTGGGAAAGTGCCGATTCAGGCGTGGAAGAGACACCGGTGTGGGCACTTAGTGGTCCCTTCGAACACCATATCACTGCCTGCGTGGCACTGGCCGCCTGGAATTATTACTGCGTCACACAGGACAAGAACTGGCTGCGGGAAAAAGGATGGCCATTGCTGAAAGAAACCGCAGATTTCTGGGCAAGCCGCGTGGAGCGGAACGGTCCGGGCAGATTCTATATCAGGAACGTGGTCGCCGCCGATGAGTGGGCCGAAAATGTAGACAACAACGCATTTACCAACGCGGCCGCGAAAGCCAATCTAAAATCTGCCACGGAAGCCGCCCGGTTGCTGGGAATCCAACCAGAAGCAGACTGGATGATCGTTGCCAACAACATACCCATCTTAAAAGACGCGCAGGGCGTTACGATGGAACATGCTACGTATAAGGGAGAAGGCATCAAACAGGCAGATGTAAACCTGCTGGCTTATCCCCTAAAAGAATACACCGATCCGAAACAGGTGCGGAAAGACCTTGAATATTATGAAACACGCGTACCCAACGAAGGCACCCCGGCGATGACGCAGGCCATTTTTTCGCTGTTGTATAGCCGGCTGGGTGATGGTAAAAAAGCGCTTCACTTTTTTCAAGACGGCTACCTGCCCAACCTGTTACCGCCTTTCCGCGTGATCGCCGAAACAAAAGGCGGAACCAACCCGTACTTTGCCACCGGTGCCGGCGGACTTGTTCAAAGCATGCTGATGGGTTTTGGCGGACTGGAAATAACGCCGAAAGGCATCATCCAGGTAAAATCAACATTGCCCGATAACTGGAAAAGCCTGACCATCACAGGGGTTGGCACCGAGAAAAAGACTTTCACGGTGAAGTGAAGTTTGTAGTTTATGGTTGTAGTTTGTAGTTGAGGAAAATGCTATTGCTATGAACTATAAACTACAAACTACAAACCATAAACATACTTTTACACATGGAAGACAAATTCGCATTTCTCTTTGATTTAGACGGTACGGTAATAGACAATATGCAATATCACCTGCATGCCTGGGAAGAAACCGTAGCCGAAGCTGGATCAGACAAGCAGGGAGATGAGCTCTTCAAGCAACTGTACGGTAAAAACACCGAAATACTGACACGGGTGCTGGGTACCGAAAAATATTCGCCTGATGAAATCAGGGAAATAGCCGCGCAGAAAGATGCCCTGTACCGCGAAACATATGCTCCTTTTATCACACCCATTGCCGGCTTCAATCATTTTATCGCAAGCGCACATAAAAAAGGGCTTAAACTGGCCATCGCATCGGGAACCATCAACATAAATGTAGATTTCGCCCTGGATCACCTTGGCATCCGCCATTATTTTAATGCCATTGTCAGTGGCACAGACGTCAAGAACAGCAAACCCGATCCCGATACATTTATAAAAGCAGCGGAATGCTTACAAGTGTTGCCTACACATTGTATCGTGTTTGAAGATGTGCCAATGGGTGTGGAAGCTGCACGCAGGGCCGGCATGAAAGCGGTTGTTATCCTCAGTTCGCACAAAAAAGAAGATTTTAGCGAATTTGACAACGTGGTTCAAATAATTACCGATTACCGTTCGTTGGATGTTGAAGAATTAATATATCTTGTTACCCGCGATTAAGATTTGAAAAAAGCTGCTACGATAGTATTGATCGGTTTACTCCTTTTTAACTGGTATGGCTACCGGCTGATAACCAGTTTTATAGAAGGCACGGCAAATGCAGCCTTAAATGCGCGGCTCGACGACAACGATTACAACGAAGAACAATTGCTGTCCATCAAAATACCTGCTAATCTCCCTTATTACATCAATTCGGTCAATTTCGAACGAATCGACGGCCAGATCGAAATCGCAGGCATTCATTATAATTATGTAAAACGCCGCGTATTCCGCGATTCACTGGAATACATGTGTATTCCCAATGTGCAAAAAATGCGCATCGCCAGTGCCAGCGTTGAATTTTTTAAATCGGTGAATGACCTCTCGCAATCCCAGAAAAAATCAGGCGATCACAGCCTGACAAAAAGCCCGGTGACAGATCTCTACCAGCCGGGTAGCACATGGGAGTGTATCACATTTTATACCCTTCTGGTACAGAATCCCCAAGTCTTTATTCTAGTGCTCCCTGATCCTGTTTACGCACCCGGGGAGATGCCACCAGACACCGCTCGCCGCGTGTAAATTAACCTGCCAGCCTTCGTCTGCCAGGCACGCCCTGTTTGCTGGGAAACAGCCAAACCGGTCGTCTGATCTTCATCATTTACGATATTTTTTCATCGTCTCCGCACTATTCCGTGCCGGTATCTATTCTACTATGAGTTATTTAATGCGCTTTTCCCTGGCTTTAATAATGCCAGTAATATTATTACAGTCATGTAAGAACAATAACAGCTACAAAACCTTTACCGAGGACCCGTTACTGTATTGTAAAACGGTGAAGAAGCTAAATGACATCGTACTGGAAAATAACTTTCCGCCGATGATCGGTTCCAGGAGTTATGCGTACGCAAATATTGCCGCCTACCAGGTAATCGCTGCCGGCGCCGATAGCAGTTACCGATCGCTGGTAGGTCAGATTAAAAGCATGCCTGCGATGCCCTCCTGGAAAGG
>JBBSSY010000408.1:0-3986 GCA_038241595.1 Chitinophagales bacterium
ACGTTTAAAAATAATGTGGCCGTTGTGGGCAAATCGACCTGGGAAGTACTAAAAGCCAGGAAATTATTAAAGATCACCTACGAGAAAGAAGGTGAACTGGAAAGCACTTCTGACCATAACAAAATTTTTCTTTCCCTCCTCGATGGAGATAAAACCACGGTGCGTCGCAAAGACGGCGATGTGGACGCAGCCTTTAAATCGGCGGCAAAAATTATTAAAAGCGATTACCAGTGCCCGTTCCTCTCGCACACCCCGATGGAGCCGATGAACTTCTTTGCGCATGTACGCCCGGATGGTGTTGAACTGGTCGGTCCAACCCAGACGCCGGCACAGGCAAGATTAGCCACGGCCAAGTTGTTAAATATCCCGGAGGATAAGATCACCGTTGATATTACACGGCTGGGTGGCGGTTTTGGCCGGCGCCTGAAAGCAGATTACGTGACGGAAGCAGCCGAACTTTCGAGCATCATAAAGGCGCCCGTAAAAGTGATCTGGACCAGAGAAGATGATATGACGGGCGGCAGTTACCGCCCATCGGTTCGCTACCGGTTTGAAGCCGCGCTCGACGCGAAAGGCAATATGATTGGTTATAAACTACGCGGTGCGGGCATCAATTCGGGTAACCCTACCCGTGAGGACAATTTCCCGTCCGGCGCTGTGGACAACCTGCTGATCGATTCGGTGGAGCATGTGTCACCAATTACCACCGGCGCCTGGCGCGCACCGATCACCAACTTCCTGGCGTATGCCGAACAGTCGTTTCTCGATGAGGTAGCGCATGCTGCAAAGAAAGATCCGATCCAATTCCGGCTCGAGCTATTGCAAAAAGCCAAAACAGCGCCTGCAGGCGCCATTAAATACGACATTGACCGCATGATCGGTGTAATCAAAGGCGCTGCCGAGAAATCGGGCTGGGGTACTAAAAAAGGCGTACACCAGGGCTTCAGCGTATATTTTTCGCATCGCTCTTACGTAGCACAGGTGTGCGAGGTAGCGATGACTGCCGGCAAACCGGTGGTTAAGAAGATCTACGCCGTTTCTGACTGTGGCGAAGTGATCAACCTCAGTGGTGCAAAACAGCAGGTAATGGGTGGCATCGTGGATGGCATGGGACATGCCATGTACAGCAAATTGTCGTTTAAGGATGGCGCTGCCGAACAAAAGAACTTCAACAACTACCGCCTGATTCGGATGAAAGAGATACCCGAGGTTGAAGTGAGTTTTATCGACAACGGCATCGAGCCGACTGGTTTGGGCGAACCGGCGCTGCCACCGACAGGCGGTGGGATAGCCAACGCAATTTTCGCAGCAACGGGCAAACGCATCAAAAGCCAGCCTTTCTCCGATGATGAGGTATTTAAATCCACTGCGCCAAAAACACCTTCCAGCAAATTAAAAAAACCCAGGAAAATCGGCTAATCAATCGCGAAGGCATGAAGACACCAAGGTTATTGTACCAGTCATTTTCTCTTTTCTTCCTGTTCTTTTGCCTTCGTAGTTCCCTTCCTGCGCAGGCACCTGCTACCATCAAAGAAATCTTCCCGGCAGGAACGGTCACGCATGCGGACCTGCCCTATGCCGGCGACACCCTCAAAAAACATTTGCTCGATATCTACCTGCCCGCCAATGCCGGCCCCAAGACGCCATTGGTGATCTGGTTGCATGGCGGTGCCTGGATGTTGAACGACAAGTACGCCGACATGGGTTACATGAAGCAAACCATTCGAGAATTTCTCGCTCATGGTTATGCGCTTGCGTCCATCGACTACCGGCATAGCACAACCGCTGTTTTCCCCGCGCAGTTGCAAGACTGTAACCTCGGCGTTCAATACCTCTATGACCATGCGGCCGAGTACAGGCTCGACAGGAACCGTTTTGCCCTGATCGGCTTTTCCGCAGGCGGCCACCTTGCCTCGCTGCTTGCCGTGAGCAAGAACAACGGCATCAAAGATTTCTATGCCCCCGGCGCAAAATCTACGTTCTCAATAAAATGCGTGCTCGACTTTTATGGTCCCTCCGATTTCGTGGTGCTGGGTGGTTTCCCGGATACCTCGATCAATAATGCGCGCAATCCTGTTTCTATATTACTCGGCGCGCTTCCTGTTGACAGGCCAGACCTGGCAAAACGTGCCAGCCCGGTGACGTACATCGATAAAAACGATCCCCCGTTTTTTATTGTGCAGGGCGAGAAAGATGAGTCCGTGCCAAATACGCAATCGAAGTACATGAGTTCCTGGCTGACGCTGGCCGGCGTGAAGAACGAACTGGTCATGGTTCCCAATGCCCCGCATTACGGACCGATGTTCGATGAGGAGTGGATCAGGAAGAGGTTGTTTGCATTTTTGGAAGCGGCGTTTAAGTAGCGGGGTAGTGTGCGGAGGGTTACCGCAACATTATATATCTCGCTCAACCGCCATCCAGTAAAAGGGGGAGATATTTTTTACATACTTTTTCTGCGGGGTTTGTGGGTCACAGGCCGGTAATCTCCGCTTACCACCCCGCTTTTGCTTCGCAAAACCACCCCTCCTGAAAGGCGGGGAAACCAATTGGGAAATCCTGTAAAAAGTTTTGTGTTGCTTCTTCTCCCATACCCCATACCCCATACCTCATACCCTTCTTCTAATTGCTGATTGCTGATTGCTGATTGCTGATTGCCACTCCCCGCCTCACTTCCCCGCCAACTCCGCACTTACAATCTTATAAATTTTGCCATCGGCCTTCGTAAGTACATACAACTCACCGGCGGCATCTTTTCCAAAATGTAAATCCACCCGGCTGCTGCCGCAGAGCTCGGTGAGCGGTTGTGCCTTACCGTTATATGATATATGCCATTCTTTTACCAACGCCTGGCTGCCCTGCTTCATGGCCGACATATCGGTATAGAATAAACGCCCCAGGGGGATATCACCAAACAACACCTTGCCTTTTAGCGCGGGTATGGACGTACCGGTATATTCGTAACCGCCGCTGATCGCTTTGCCTTCATCATGGTCATACTGTGCCACGGGATAGGTAACCTGCGCGGCCGCGTCGTTTGCGGGCAACGCAAACACCTTGTTCAGGTTGCCATAGGTGTTGAGCATAAAAGTGCCTTCGCGGATGGGCCATCCGTAATAATGACCTTTGACCACCAGGTCGATGGATTCGATATTGCCATGACCGATGTTAAAAACCAGCATCTGCTTACTGTGGCTCCAGGTGATCCGGTGCGGGTTGCGGAAGCCATAGGCGTAGATTTCGCCCAGTGCGTTTTTTCCTTTGCCGACGAACGGGTTTGCTGGCGGAATGCCATACTTTCCGTTGACACTGTTTCTACCAGTTGGATTGATGCGCAGCACCGTACCCCAGATACGGGAGGTGCTGTGTACCAGCGATGGATAGCCATTTTCGACAGCCCCACCGTCGCCGATGCCGATGAACAACATGCCGTAATCTTCCTCACCCTTTTTGGCGAGGTGGTTGAAGGCAATTTCCTGCATACCATGGTTCGGCGCCACCATATTTACACGGAGCAGCTCCCTGCTTGTGCCCGAGAAAGTGGCCGCGCCCGGTTTGTCGGCCTTCCATTCGGTGAGCACCCATTGCAGCGTAACCTTGATAGAGTCATCGAAGCTAAAATCTGCCGGTGCGGCACCTGGCTTCTCGGTATGCGACGTATATAGCAATCCGTTCGTAGCAAAATCGGGATGGAATGCAAAACTGCCAAAGCCCGAGCCCAAACCGGGTTTTTCTATGAATGACGGCCGCTGTTTCGCGATGTCGAGGTAGAGTACCGGCTCGTTGTTAACCAGCTGGAACAGTTTGCCACGGAGGTCCACGACAAAGAGCGCATTGGTTTGCGGCTGGTAATCGAGTTTGGTAATGCGAGCCGCTGGCTGCTTGCCGCTGTCGAGGCTGGGCGGAAATTGCGTGACCAGTTGGAGTGAGGCTACGAGCCCCGAAATTGTAATTGGCTGAGGCACGGGGTTGCTGACTTCCGCACCGAG
>JBBSSY010000409.1:0-3982 GCA_038241595.1 Chitinophagales bacterium
AAATGAAATAAAAGAAGTATTTTACTTCAGCTTTGGTAGTAATACCTCTGGTGTATTCCTCCAGGTAAATCAAATCTTCAAACTATACTTAGGCTGATGAAAAATAGCGTAGCAGTCCTGTTTTGTTTCATTGCAGGCTATAATACATTTGCGCAACTTAGATTCACGCCGCCACCTACGAAAATCCTGCCAGTACTCGACACGCTGCATGGTGTAATTCTAACGGACGACTATCGCTGGCTTGAGGATAAAGCCGATCCGGAAACCATCGAGTGGACCAGGGCGCAACATGATTACGGTGTTAAATACCTCCAGGCGACTCAGAAAGTGCATCCCGGGCTCCGCGAAGACATTGCAAATTTTATAGACCTTGATTACGAGGGTCCTTTAAACAGACAAGGCAAACGTGTTTTTCAAAATGTTAAACGAAAAGGCGACAAACAGAATAAATTGTACACGTTCATCAATAATGAAAAATTGCTGATATGGGACCCTGTTCAACTCGACAGCTCCGGGAAAACTGCAACAACCGGGGTGCGTTACACGTACGACGGTCAGCGTGCAGCAATCAGTGTTCAACAAAGCGGGGCTGAGATCTCAACTACTTATATCGTAGACACAAAAACGGGAAAAATTTTATATGCTCCTTTGAAAAACACTTTTGATTACCAATGGACGAAAGACCAGCAGCACGCTTATTTTACTATTAGAAGCAAAGAAGATGTCGCTAAACAGCTTCCTCTTAAAACATACGTTTGGAAACTGGGAGATACCATCGACAAAGCCACCTTTATTGGCTCTACAACCGATGCAAAAAACAGTTATTTTATTTATGATAACCAGTACAGCGATGTGAGCTTTTATGGCGAAGGTGATTTTTATTCCAACAAAGCCTACATGCGAAAAACAGGCTCTTCGCAACAGGGAACACTTGTTTATGAAAGCAAGAAATTTGCTGCTTACCCGGATGCCATTGGTGATAAATTATACATTTATACCAACGACAATGCCCCTAATTACAAGTTGATGGTCGCCAACAAAACCGATCCGTCTTACAAAAATTGGAAAGTGCTTATACCGGAAAGCCAGACCGTAATGCAGAGTTATTCAGTCACCAAACACAATATAATTATCCAGGATAAAAAAGATATCCAAAGCAGACTAACACTGTATGACCTCACTGGAAAAAAAATCAAATCCATCCAACTTCCTGAAGCGGGCAATGTTGCCGGCATAAGTTACGATCGCGAAGAGGATTCTGTGTATCTCACAATGGCGACTTTTACTTCTTCTCAGAAAACATTCATAGCATCTCCCTTGAATTTTAGATGGCGACTTTACTATCAACGAACCATGCCCATAGACATGAGTGATATTGAGGGACAAATAAAATTTTATCGCTCAAAAGACAGTACTAAAGTGCCCGTATTTGTTGTTCATAAGAAAAATTTAAAACTTGACGGTAACAACCCTGTTTTGCTAACTGCATATGGTGGCTTTAATGCAGGTATTACTCCGAGGTATTTCGGCTTCTATGCTGCCTTTATAAAAAAGGGCGGTATTGTAGTAGAGGCCGGTATCAGAGGAGGTGATGAATATGGTGAGAAATGGCATGAATCCGGTATGCTTGCCAGCAAACAAAATTGCTTCGACGATTTTAATAGTTGTGCTGAATGGCTCATAAAAGAAAAATACACAAATCCCGCAAAGATCGTTGCGATGGGTGGCAGTAATGGCGGGTTGCTGATGGGCGCAATTGCTATCCAGCGTCCCGACCTGTACAAGGCTATCGTTTGTTCCGTGCCTTTGCTGGACATGCTGCGTTATCACAAATTTTTGATAGCGCGCTACTGGATACCAGAATATGGCTCTGCGGATGACGAAACACAATTCCGCTGGCTGCTCCGTTATTCCCCTTATCAAAACATCAGGCGGGGAGTGAACCTGCCTGCCATGCTTGTGACCGCCGGTGCAAATGATAGCAGGGTTGATCCGATGAACGCCAAAAAATTTGTGGCGGCGCTCCAGAACAACCCGGGACAATTAAACCCCGTAATTCTGCATGTTGACTACGACAGTGGTCATGGCGCCGGTCAAAGCACTACGCAAGCCATCAACAACTGGAACTTTGTATTTGAATACATCATAAATCAATTGAAGATGTAAACAGTAGCAAATCCCTGTAAATTAAAAAAATGAACAGAAGAAGATTTCTCAAAAATAGCTCGGCCGCCAGTCTGGCAGTTTCTTCGCTTGGATTTGCTGCGTGCAATAGCTCCGTTACCAAACAAGAAAACGTCGCTCAGGACGCCGCCCCATCAGCCTGGGAAAACTTTGAACTAAATGAAGTAAGTATTGAAACGCTTCAGCAAATGATGAAAAACGGTACTCACACTGCACGATCCATTACGCAATTATACCTGCAACGCATAGAAACTATTGATAAGAACGGACCTAAACTTAATGCAGTAATTGAAGTAAACCCAGATGCCTTTTCTATTGCCGACCAGATGGATAAAGAGAGAAAGGAAGGAAAGGTTCGCGGGCCACTTCATGGTATACCTGTTTTAATAAAAGATAATATTGATAGTGGTGATAAAATGAAAACCACCGCCGGCTCCCTGGCACTGAAGGATCATAAAGCCACTACGGATGCTTTCATCATAAAAAAACTCAGAGCCTCCGGGGCAGTGTTGTTGGGCAAAACCAACCTGAGCGAATGGGCTAATTTTCGGTCATCCCGATCAGCAAGCGGATGGAGCAGCCGGGGCGGGCAAACCAAAAATCCCTGCGTATTGGATCGCAGCCCGTCGGGTTCAAGTTCGGGTTCTGGCGCGGCGGTTGCCGCTAATCTTTGTGCCGTTGCAATAGGTACAGAAACAGACGGGTCTGTAATTGCACCTTCATCCTATTGTGGTATTGTGGGCATAAAACCGACTGTGGGATTATTAAGTCGCACCGGCATCATCCCTATTTCCAAAACCCAGGATACAGCGGGTCCCATGGCAAGAACGGTACGTGATGCTGCCGTCTTGCTGGGCGTACTCACAGGCCCCGACAATGATGATGTTGTAACGAATGAAAGCATCGGTAAATCTCAACAAGATTACACGCAATTTCTTGATGTAAATGGTTTAAAGGGCAAGAAGATTGGAATTGAAAAGTCATTCTTAAAAGGTCATGAAAAGGTAGTGGGGTTATACCGGGAAGCAATAAAGATGATGGAAAGCCAGGGTGCAACGATCGTTGAAGTAGAACTGTTGAAAGCAACAAGAGATGCAGGTTCCGGTGAGTTTACGGTATTGAAATACGAGTTCAAAGATGGACTGAATCGATATCTTGAAAGTGCCAATGCAAACGTTAAATCGCTGGCAGATGTTATTGAATTCAATAATAAGAATGAGCATGAAGTGATGCCGTATTTTCGGCAGGAAACGCTTGAAAGCAGTGAAGAAAAAACAGGACTCGATAGCAGGGAATATTTGGACGCACTGGCCAAAACAACCGGTTCCCGAAAAATAATCAATGACCTGATGGAACAAGAAAAACTGGATGCAATCTGCGGCACCAGCACCGGCCCGGCCTGCTGCATCGACCTGGTGAATGGCGACTATGATACGGGTTTTTATTTTTGTCCGCCTGCTGCCATGGCCGGATACCCGCATATCACGGTGCCAATGGGTACCGTTTCTGAATTGCCTGTGGGTCTGTCATTTGTGGGCAGGGCTTACGAGGAACCACTGTTAATAGCCATTGCTTATGCCTTTGAGCAGGTGTCTAAAATGCGACAATCACCACGGTTTTTTAGAACCGCGGAACCTGCGTAAAGGATCTCACAAAATTGCAGGTATGCATCTTGCAGAAGATGGTTTATCAATAAATGAATTACATTGTAAATAATTTGCTTGATTTCACTCCGATAAAAAATGATCTTATATGAAAATTAAAAATCGCTTTACCTCTCTGCTTGCCTGCTTACTGG
>JBBSSY010000410.1:0-3977 GCA_038241595.1 Chitinophagales bacterium
GATTATTGTGCAAAAAATGAACCACACTGGGCCGCAAAGTCTGATATATCAAAGCGGATATAACAACCTTTAACATCTTTTGCTTATTTCCATCGTTTATACTTAAAAATTAATACACCTGGGGATGATCGCATTTGGATGCCATTTCTATCTTTTATAATTTATTACATGATATTTGCATAACTACCGGTTAATGAATAAACTCTTTTTAAAACAGTCTTCCGCTACTTCACTTACAGAAAAAAAGAGCATTTATAACAACTTTTTTGCTTTGACGCTTATCCAGGGCACCAATTTCGTATTACCATTGCTGGTTCTCCCTTACCTTATAAAAACGATCGGTTTTCACAATTTCGGACTGGTTTCTTACGCCCAGGCACTGATGAGTTATTTTATCATTTTTACCGATTACGGATTTAACCTCAACAGCACCCGGGACATCTCCTTTCTACGCGATGAGGCCGATAAAGTAACAGAAATCGTATGGACGACATTTTTAACAAAGTTTTTTCTTTGTGTGCTGGCTTTTGTTGCGCTGATCCTGGTGGTTTCATTCAGTAGCCATTTTAAAGCGGAAAGCCAGTTATACTACCTCGCATTTATGCTTGTACTTGGCCAGGTGCTTATTCCTACCTGGTTTTTCCAGGGCATGGAGAAAATGAAATACCTGACGTTCATCAACCTGGTCGCAAAAATCATCTTTACAATATTGATATTCGGGTTTATAAAACAACCAGGTGATTACAAATATGTAACGGTTTTATACAGCCTTGGCAATGTTATTTCAGGGGTGGTTGCGATCTACATCATGCATACTAAATTCGGAATACCCTTTTCCTATCCCAGGTCTTACAACCTGCTAACCGAACTGCGCAAGGGGTGGTATGTTTTCCTATCAAATTTTTCGATAAACGCCTACACCAATTCCAATCTTTTTATCCTGGGATTTTTTACAAACGGAACGATCGTGGGCTATTACAGCATCGCTGAAAAAGTGATTTATGCACTCCGTCAGATACTCAATATTTTCTTCCAGGCTACGTATCCGCAAGCTTGTAAGCAGGCACTCCAGGGCATTTCGTACCTGCGATCCTTCTTTAAAAAATATTTCCCTTTATTTGCCGCCGCAATATTTGCTGCCGGTATTGTTTGCTTTCTGCTGGCAGATGTGATTACGCAAGTGCTTTGTGGAACACTGATCAGGGAGGTCTCGTTTCTAATCAGGCTCACCTGTTTTGTGCCGTTTATCATTTGCCTGAACATCCCGGCTTATCAAACCCTGCTCGCCTACAGTTTCCAAAAAAGTTACATGGCGATCCTTACAACAGGCTCGGTATTGAACATCGTATTGAATGCTTTTCTTGCAAAACAGCTTGCATCCACCGGAACAGCCATTGCTGTAATTTCCACCGAACTATTTATTACCGCCGGCCTTTACTTAGTTTTACACCTGCGGCACCGAAGTTTTTCACTGCTCTAACAACTGATAAAGACAAAATTAATGGACGATTCTGCAATCGATTATTCCAGGCATTACGGCAAGTGGCATTCCAACCGCCCCGAACATATTGACAAGATGGTAAAAATGTATACCGACAATATGCTCCCGGCTTTTCCCACGGACAGGAATCTCCGTATTCTTGACATTGGTTGTGGCATGGGTTTCCTCTTACTCGCACTGCAAAAAGCAGGTTATTTAAATATCAGCGGTATAGACGTTGACGAGGCCCAGGTAAAAGCTTGCCTGGAGAACGGATTAAATGTGTCACTCGTCAGCGATACCGACGGCTACCTGCAATCGAGAGCAGGGCAGTTTGATATTATCTGCGCATTCGATGTATTGGAACACGTGCCACCAACGGCACAAATTACCTTTAGCCGGGCCGTTGCAAAGGCTTTAACCACTTCCGGCGAATTTATCCTGACCGTGCCAAACGCCAACTCCGTATTGGCGATGCGTAATCGTTACATCGATTACACCCATCACGTGGTGTTTACCGAAGAAAGCCTCGACTTTGTGCTATACAATGCCGGCTTCCGAATTATAAACATTCACCCGCTGGACTATGTTACTTTCTCAAATTCTATTAAATCCTTTTTTCATAAAATACTTTTAGGTTATTTCCGCAGTCACCGTCGCCTGGAAATGATGGCAGAACTTGGAACGACAGCTGGCAGAAAAGTGCCATTGACTTTCAACCTGATCGCCAAAGCAAAAAGAAGTTAAAATGACAGTCTGTTGTGTAATTGTCACTTATGGTGATCGCTACGATTTACTTACCCAGGTTGTTGAAGCGGTGTTCAGGGAAAACGTCGATCAAATAATCATCGTTAATAATGGTTCGTTGCCCAACAGCAGGCAAAAAATGGAACTTTTGTCAAAGGCATATTTCCCACGATTAACGATACACGATTTCGAAAAAAACCGGGGCTCAGCGCCCGGTTTCCACAAAGGGCTTGAACTGGCCGCGTCGGGTGCCTGCGATTTCATCTGGATGATGGATGATGACAACAAACCGGCGCCGGGTGCACTGGCAGTACTTAAAAGTTTTTATAAAGAAAACATTCCTTTTGGCAAACAGGATATAACCGCCTTGTGTTCATTGCGCAAGAACCGCCCAAATTTCATGGATGCCCTGGAAAAGAATAATCCCGATCTTATCCTCCAGACAAGAAACAATTTTGCGGGCTTTCATATAAAAACACTTCTCTCGAAAATAGGGGAACGCATTTTCAAACCCGCCATAGCGCCTGTTTCGCAACAGGGAGTTTTAAAGATCGATGCAACCTGCTATGGTGGCCTCTTCTTCCATAAAAATCTTATAAACCGCATCGGCTTGCCCGACGTTTCATACGTGCTGTATGCAGATGATTTTGCGTACACCTACCAGATCCCCAAACTAGGCGGCGAAATTTGGCTGATTGCGGGCAGCGAAGTCATGGACATCGAATCGTCATTTTATCTCCCGAAGAAAAAAAGCCTGTTGTATCATTCTGTTTTTGATGGCGGCAGCGATACCTCCATTTATTACTCTTTTAGAAATTCCATTTATTTCTCTGATACATACCTCCTGACTAACCGGGCAACCAGGTTTATAAATAAAATAATATTTTTGACGATCATTACCGGCATCGGACTGCTTAGGGGAAATATGCATCGGTTGGATGTATTGCACGAGGCGATCCGCGATGCCGAAAACAGGCAGCTGGGTGAAAAAGCAAAATATGTACTTTGATTAACCGTTTTATGATACCCAATCATCCATGGAGTTGACGCTGCCACATAGAAGCATTTGGATGTGCCGCAAATCCACGCTGGCGCACATCGTTTTTTTTATCGCCCTTATTCTCATCATTTCTCCCTGGATCGTTGAACGTCGTTTTTTATTCAACGAAATCATCGCGGTAACGGGCATCTCGATTTTAGCCTATAAAAGATTCAGGATTGGCAACGATGTCACCAGTGCATATATTCTCGCGCTGCTTGCATGGTGTGGAGTCCACGTACTTACTTCACTGTTCCGAATGGACAGCATTTATTACTACCTGCGGAATATGGTCATCGTGTATTCGATCTTTACGTATTTTATCGGGTATTACCTGTTTAAATACCTGGATGGGTTCCTGAAAAAATTCGGACAGTGGCTGGGAATGTACATTACGGTGCTCCTGCTCTTCCCGCTCTCAAATTTTTTGTTCGAACGTTTCGGGATGGCTACCTTATTCCCGGCCCTGTTCCGTTACCTGCGCAACCGGCTGATGTTACCGGTACTTATTGTAATGAATATCATCTATTCCGTTACATATGATTCAGCGACGATCATTTTGCTTACTGCCTGTTATTTGCTATTATGGATCTCACCGGGTTATCGTTTTTTTAAGCAGGTCATCATGTTGATGATGGTTGCCTTCGCAATCTTCTTTATTGCCGTTCAACCTAACCTGGCACTCATTTCAAATCGCTTTAGTCCCTATAA
>JBBSSY010000411.1:0-3964 GCA_038241595.1 Chitinophagales bacterium
CTTCTGTGTTTCGCGCTGTACAATGATTTCTGCCCTGATCTTGATCAGGGTTTGCTTCTCGGTATATTCCTGCACGATCACCGTACTGTGATAGGGGATCTCGTCCTGGAACAACTGGTAAATTTTTTCACGGATCAGCTCGCCAACAAAAAAACGGGTTGACAAATCGCTGATATTGTCATCTTCGAAAAAAGGCTCTCCTTCCGGGATGTATTTCAGGATGGAAACCATCAGCTCATCCACATTTTTTTTTGTGAGTGCCGAAATACAAACAATTTCCCGACAGTATTTTTTATCCTTGAAAAAGTCAACGGCTTCCTGTATCCGAAGGCTGCCGGCGCCGTCTATTTTGTTGATAACGAGCAACGCGGGCGCCGACAAATGCAACGCTTCGAAAATGGCGTCGCATGCTTCCTTGTCTTCATTCAGGTCTACAAGCAGCAAGGCAAGATCAGCGTCCTCAAGTGCGCTTCGAACCGCTTTCATCATCTTCTCATGCAATTTGTACTTCGGCTCGATGATGCCGGGCGTATCAGAAAATATGAGCTGGTAGTCTTTTTCAGTTAAAATGCCCTTGATGCGGTGGCGGGTTGTTTGAACTTTTGGTGAAACAATGGCCAATTTTTCCCCCATCAATGCATTGAGGAGGGTGCTTTTTCCTGCATTGGGCCTCCCGAAGATATTGACAAATCCTGCTTTCATGTGATCAAATTACATCCCGACGGGGATATGAAAATACGCGAAGGTAACGCATTACGGCTGGAAGCGAACCATGAAGACAACGCGATACCCAGTTTCACGGTATTCTCTCTTTAACACGCACTTTCTCCGTGGTTCGCACAACAGAAACAGGGCAGCCGGATTTCTCCGACCACCCTGGTGTTCATCATCCATCCAATAAAAAAAAGGTAGAAAGTAATAGTCTAATCAAATAAGCAATACAATTAAAAGGCTGTTCTGTAGGTTTTGCTGCCAAATATGGTGAGGAAAATGATTTTAACGTCCAGCAGCGGGGTCCAGTTTTCTACATACCAGAGGTCGTAGGTCGTGCGGCCATTCTTTTGTTCGTCAGTGTCGGTGGGGCCTCTCCAGCCATTTACCTGCGCCCAGCCGGTAATACCCGGTTTTAGGTAATGCCGGATCATGTAATGATCCACTTCTTTCTGCATCACCTGGTTTAGAAAGATGCGGTGCGGGCGCGGACCAACCACGCTCATTTCGCCCAACATCACGTTGATGAACTGCGGGAGCTCATCCAGGCTGTACTTACGCAGGATCTTGCCCAGGGGTGTCACGCGCGGATCATTCTTTTGCGTAGACATGGTGCCACCGGTTGCCTGGTCATTGGCATACATACTCCTGAATTTATACAGCTTGAATTTCCGCCCGGCCTGTCCCAAACGGATCGGGCAATAAAACACCGGGCCTTGCGATTCCATTTTGATCAGCACCGCGATCAGCAGAAACAACGGAGCCAGCATAATAAGCGCCGTCAGCGAAAATAAGAAGTCAAATACTTGCTTCAGGAACGCCAGCCGAAGGCGGTCAAGCGATATTTCGCGTACATTGATCACTGGTATATCACCAAAATTAGACGTTTTGTAATTCCTTCCGAGTAAACGGGAATAGTCGGGCACCAGCCGGACACGGATGCCGTAATAATCAACTTTTCCGATGACATACTGGATCTTCTCCTGCAGGTGTGTTGGTAAGGCTATGATCACCTCATCAACGACCACTTCTTTCAATACCTGGTCGATGTCGGAAATCGAACCAAGTATCGTCTTTATGTGATCTTCTTTGCCCGCGTCGTCATCCAGGTAGCCGATTATTTTATATCCCAGGTCAGGCGTGTGATAGAAGTACCTGCCGACCTCGTCACCAGACCTGCCGGCGCCTACGATCAACGCCTTACGGAGATTTTTACCCCTGCGACGCAAGCCGTTTACGACAAGAAAGAAAAGGCAATTCACCAGTATATCAATCACCGGGAAACTGATGATAAACGTTACAAAATGCACACGGGTATAAACCGGTATCCCGATCACCAGGTAAAAAAGCGAAATGATCGCGATGAATTCAAAATGGGTGCGCAGGTGATTTTTTACGCGAAAATTCAAGGTATTGTGTAAGTGCTGGTAGTACACCCTGTTGCGCGATGTCAGGTAGAACCATATCAACGAAATGGTGATAAGGAACAGGAAATCCTGCTGTACGAAGTTTTCTCCCCGAAAGATAAGATTGATGATCGTGAAGATACTGAAGAGCGTAATAAGGTCGCCGGCGGCATACAAAAGCTTTAGGCGTTTGTCAGAACGGATCATAGGGATAGATTTAGTTTTCGAAAAGTAAACGAACTTAAAAAGGTACCGGATTTTTCAAATGGCAGCAATCGACTAGCACGGTTTACGAAACGTTAACGCTTTAACCGATTTTCATATTTGCAGGTAGATATTTTTCCACAAAAAAGCTACGGGAAAATACTTACGACCTGCAATTTTGATTAAAAAAGATCGAATTAATAACCTATTAATTTCATGACTTAAAACAGGCAGGTGGTTGACTTCGCACCGGAAGCGTCTCTATTTAATTGATGTTAAAAAGGACTTAAAGGGGATAAATGCTAATATTTGATGCTCAGGTTACCAGCACAAAATTCGCAATTAGACAGGTCGTATGCCCATGGAACTTTAACCAGGTCGATTACAATTTCGTCTTTCAAGAGGTCGACGTAGGAGGCCGCATCGAAGTTGCGGTGGTTGAGCAATACAATCTCGGCTTTACGTATTATTCATCAATATGTCAACAAGCTAAAAAACGATAACAAGAACGAAAGGCCTGTATGTGCACCCCATAATTAGCTTCAGAAGTTGGATGACAAGCGTGCAAATTTAACCGTACATGCCCTAAGAATTCCCCGGACGCTGCTCTATTTGCGGGCGGTGCCCATTGTTGGGGCTTCAAGAAATTTGATAACCTTTGTATTCAATAATATTTCGCTGGTTACCTGATCCGCTCCGTATTTTGTGAAGTGATTCTGATCTAACATATATGGAATTTTCCGGGAAGACAATTTAGAAAATGCATGCTGAGCATAGGTATTAACGTAATAAGGTTGTAAATTTTGCTGCAGGTATACATTGAAGAGATATGATTCGTTGTTGAGATACCTGTCACTTAACACGCTGTTGTATTCATTTTCAAGGGCTGCAATTGAAGTAAATGGAATATTGTAGGTCTCATTTTGTCCGATGATGATTGTTCTCAAACGCATTTGTTGGAGGTAGTCAATGGTTTCAAGGATGTTTTCAACAAGCACCGATTTGTCATCTTCGCTGTTTATCCAGTTGGCACAAATGATGACGCCATCGATCTGAGCTGCATTTTTCGGAATATAGTCATGAAAAATATAGTCAATGAGTTCTTTGCTTTTTGCCTTGCCATTTTTTTTGAGCAGGGGAAGGCATCCGCTTACCGATGCCAGATTGAGGTTAATGTTTAAAGCAGAAAAACGTTCCCGCATTGATGCTGAATACTGGGCGGAATGGCTGTCTCCCAGCATAATCATATTCTTTTTGTTCTTTACGATGCCAAGACATTTACCCCTGTCATAATCTTTCAGGGAAGATCCATTGCTTGCAATGAAACATGATCCTGTTCCAAACTGGCGAATTGTTTCTTCTTTGTGGTTTTCAGCATATTCTGAAATTTTAATGGACTGATCTTTAAACAGTCCTGCATTTACCCCTTTCCAGAAAAATATTCCAGAGGTAAGGATCAGTGCCAGCGTCATCGCCAGGACAGGACCGGTTTTCCGAAAGGTGATGGATTCAACATATTTAAAAGAGAGGGTGGCAAAGATAACCGCAATACTTAACAACATAATTGTATTTAACGGTGTATGCCTTACACCCATATAATTTGAAATTACAATAACGGGCCAATGCCAGAGATACAATGAGTA
>JBBSSY010000412.1:0-3944 GCA_038241595.1 Chitinophagales bacterium
AATTGCTGACTGCTGACTGCTGATTGCTGATTGCTGATTGCTGATTGCTGGTTTCTGGTTGCTGACGGCAGACGGCTCGCTACTGGTTTCCCCTCCTTTCAGGAGCGGGTTTGCGTTTCGTGTGTTTTTAAAATATTGGGCTTCCCCACCTTTCAGGAGGGGTGGTTTTGCGAAGCAAAAGCGGGGTGGTGAGTTAAGTTTACTTTTGTTGGACGGATAACATATCTAACACACCACCCCCGCCGTCCTTCGGCCGTCGACCCCTCCTGAAAGGATGGGAAACCATTTATATTTTATCTTGCACACAACAGGCATCACACTAAAATTACATGGAATGAATATCTATTTATACGACTTCCAGTCGAGCTTGAACGAACTCGCGGGCAACCCATTTTTCTGCGCGAATGCATTGCGCGCCTGTACGACACCCGCCGCCCAGGCATCCATCGGGTAGTGCAGTTGACGGTAGATTAAATAACCCAGGTCAATGGTGCGTCCTGGCTGGTGGTCCTTGATATTGTCTACGGCTGATAAAAAACGCCGCCCATTGGCTTCCGCTACCAGTGGCTGCCAGTCTTTAAACCAAACCTGTTCAACAAAGGCAAGGGTTTTATTCCGTTCGTTTTTTATGCCCGCCACTCGCAGGAGTGCGGAATCAATCAAGGCGACGGCCCGGGCCGGTTTTGTAGCGGCTTCAACGGACGCGCGTTGCAACTGCTTGGAGATTTGTGACAACGCCTGCAGCATGGTCAGATTTTGCCGGCACAAGGCAGCGACACTGTTCAATACTTCGATGTTGTATTTCTTTTGACCGGGCGTTTTGTTGATTTCTTCCAGCAGGTCCATCAACTCGGTATTGTATGGCATGGCGTCATTCACTCTTTCAAGTCGTATGCGGTTGGCGGTATCCCAACTGTCGTTCACCGCAAGGGTCAACGCCGCAGGTACCGGTAACATCGGGATCGCCTGGTCTGTGGCAGATTTCGGAGTGGCAAATATCTCTAAATGACTGCCAAGGATCGGCGATCGCAGATCCGAATCGATTTCATCCCAGCTGTTGTCATAAAATACCGCCTGGCTGCTTAGCAGTTCATACACGCGTTTCATGTCTTTTTGTTCCGGTCCGTAAAAGCTGCGGTAGAAGCGGCTGCTGAGGGAATCGGCTGTTTGATCGACGTGGTTCCATCCCGCTGCCGTGCCGGTAGCGTAACCCAGCCAGAAGGTCTCCGGATGCAAACCGGCATCACCCCAGCCGGCAACGATCATACCCATAAATGACGACAGATTTTCACTGATGGCCATACTGATGTCTTTCAACAAACCCGCTACCCGGTTGACCGAACGGTCGCTGATATTTTGGAAGGAAGTGTCTTTTGTGAGGGAAGGGTAATAATTGGGAAACAACGGTTCCACCCCTTGCGTGGAGGTATAAATAAACTGGCGCATGCCATTGGCGCGGTAAAACGCGGCGACGTCTTTGCTGTATACGCCGTTGACCAGGTGAGCTGGCAAACCCGGTATGTCATCCGGTACCAATGGGTATTCACCCCAGAATATTACCGTCCGTCCCTGGCGATGCAGTTCGTCTGCCATCTCCCTGATAAACCTGGCGAGCAATTTCCCATTGCCACCTAGCGCTTTGGCCGCGGCAACTTCATCACCATTTTTCCCGGTATAATAGGCTTCGTCCGTAGAAAGCAATACATAGTGGCCACCTTTGTTCGCAGCCAGCAGATCGGCAAACATACCCTTCAATAATTTTTGGGTGCCGGGATTGGTCACCGAAAACTGGTAATTATTATCTGGGAACAACCGAAGGTTTCTATACTCGCGGTGCTTTAATATAAAGGCTACATGCGCCGGCGCATCCAGGTAAGGCACCAGCTCTACGAAGTATTTTTTGGCGTAATCAGTTAGCGCCTGGTACTCGTCCGGCGTCAGCGCATACGGCTCCACGATAGCAGGTGCCGACTTGAACTGAAAATGGCCTTCGAGTTTAATGGCAAACGCATTGATTTTATAAAAGGCACACTGCCTGATGATGCGTTTGAGCGCCGTTATCTTTTCGAGGTGATGGGCGTCATCCCAGTAAATCATCCGGACCTCCAGGTTGGGCCAATCCGTAATTTCGCCGGCTGGCAGCGCATGACCGCGCGTGGCGCCCGCCAGTTGCAGCAACGTTTGTACGCCATAAAATAAACCCTGGGGGGCGTTTGCAGTAATAATTATTTTGTCGGGTGACAATACTAGCTTGTATGCCTGGATTTCCAGGGCGACCCGGTTGGTATCCGTGGCTTTACCGATGGCTACTGAACCAGCCTGTACGTTTAGGTGGATAGTATGCTTCGCCATTTTATTGCCCGTTGCCGGGCGAATACGAATGCCATGCTCCAACAAACCAGCCAGCAACGTCTCGGTAGCCGCCGGGTTTGCACCGGGGCCCGACTGCGTATAGAACCAGGTATCATCGATTACAAAAGTATTGGCAGACAGCTTCACGTGCTGTGGCACAGGCAACAGGCCCGCTTCAGCCGGCGTTATGGCTTTATCTTTCCATGTAATTGACGATGGAACGAAGGTTGAGCCACCTGGCGGTACGGTTTCATAACCAAACAATACAGCACTGCCGATCAGCAAAATGGTAAGGCCTGTTTTGATGCCCGGGTTCAATCGGTTAATTGTCTGCATGAGGATATTTTTTTGCGCATTTAATTATTTGTTCATCAGGGCCAGCGCGCGCGTCGTAATGCGGAAGCGCGTGATGAGGCCATTTTTCAAGATGCCTTTTTCAAGTGCTGTTGCCTCGGTTTCTTTGCCATCGATTTTTGCCACCACCCATTGAAACTCGCGGGAGGCGGAGCCGGGCGCAATGCTCCAGTATTGCAATGAATCCTCGCCTTTTTTCCAACCAGCCAACAAGGTCGACAGCTGATCCTGCGCTCCCTGCTTCTTTAAATATACAGCGGAAATATAGTTATTTGCTGCGTTACGCGCGCTGCTCCAATTCTCCGGGTCGGCAGAGAACGAGTCGATCGAACGGGCATACATGGCCGCCTGCTGCGTACGTCCCAACTTGCTGGCACAATACGCAGACATGGCGTTCTGCAGCCGGTTATCCGGTTCATACGGACTGCCGGTGCCGAGATTTTCAGGCCACTTTTTTGAGGCATCGATAAACCGGATCGCCTGGTCATATTTTTTCTCTTCCATGCGCTGAATCGCCAGGGACAGGTTGGCGAGTTCAAATATCTCATGGCCCTCCCTCGCACCTTCCTGCGGCAATACCAACACTTTATTTAAAACCTGCAGGCATTCGGCTGCCCGGTTTGTATTGAGTAAACTCCGTGCGTAATCGATGGCGATGACCGGGTTTGTGGCAAAACGGGTGTATCCTTTTTTCGCAACGGTCAATGAAGACTCAAATTGAGACCGGGCCAGCAGGGAACTACTTTGCGCATGCCAGGTGCGCCATTCACCCGGTTCGAGTTCGACCGCGCGTTCGAGATCTTTGGTCACAAGCGCGGCCTTGGTACTCTCGTCTTCAAACAATGCGCCCCGCGTGAGGTAGAATGGCGCATAACCGGGTTCGTTATGGCAGTCTTCGAACAGCGATTTCGCGCTGTCCGTGCGCAGGTTTGCCCAGTATATCAGTCCCAAATAATAGGCATTCTTCCAGGTGGGCTGCTGCTGGCGCGCCCAGCTCATCACCGGTACCGTCTCCAGGCGGAATGGGAACACAAACCGCGGCGACATGGCTTCTGCCTTTTCCAGGTAGTTTTTGCTTACCGGGGCCGCCTCATTTTTGGCGAGATAAGCCAGCCAGTAATATACGGTTGGATACGCCGGTGCCTGCTCAAGCACCTGGCGGGCTTCGTCCGTTAAACCCTGGTTGAAATACGTAACCGCCAGTTCCAGGTAGGTTTCATGCGGCAGTTCATTTTTAA
>JBBSSY010000413.1:0-3942 GCA_038241595.1 Chitinophagales bacterium
ACAACAATCCCCCGCTGATCCAGGTGCTTGCCTACGAGGTAAAGGCCAAATAATGTTATATTTGACGCTCACTGAAGCGAATCTATAATTTACTGAATTCATGAATGACTTGCAGGTTCCAACGATTCCCATAAAAGGTTTAACAGCCATCCCTCACTACTCGGGCTTCGAAAATGCCCATGACACATACAATGAATTATCTGCCGCCAGCGATGGTAAAATGTACTATGTGTTATCATCAGACCTTATCGATGTCGGCGGGCAATTGTATGCGTATGATCCCGTTACCGACCAGTCAAACTTTGTAGGTGACCTCACGGAAGCCTGCGGCGAAAAAGGCCTGAAAGCGGTTGCCCAGGGCAAGAGCCATGTGGAATTTTTTGAATACAACGGGCGTTTGTATTTTGCCACACATGTGGGTTTTTACGAATTTATCGATGGCATAGAACGGCTGCCCCAAAACGTGCCTCCAGGTTATTCATTATACCCCGGTGGGCATTTTCTCTCGTATGATCTTGCCACCGGGCAATTCGAGGACCTTGCCACAGTAGGTGGTGGCGAAGGCATCCTGACGCTATCAATGGATCAACAGCGCGGGCATCTTTATGGCATCACCTGGCCCAGCGGTCATTTCGTTCATTACGACCTGAACAAAAAAGCGTTAAAAGATCTCGGGCCCAGTTCAAAAGGCGGTGAGGGTGGCGTACTCGGTGCTGATTACCGCGTGCTGTGCCGTTCCCTGCTCGTTGACCCTGTGGAAGGGCTGGTATATGGTTCCACCGCAGAAGGCGACCTGTTTTATTATGGTCCCGGGTTCGATGCAATCCGTACCCTCGAAGGCGTTTCACTCAAGCTGGATTATTTTGGGCAGTATGATTATACGCAGGCGGGCAGTATGGGCTATAACTGGCGCAAGATCCTGTGGTATGCGAAAGAAGGCGTAGCCTATGGCGTTCATGGCAATTCAGGGTACCTGTTTCGTTTTGACACGCGTCGCAAATCCATCGAAATCGTGGAAAGAATTACCTCGGAACCGTCGCGGAAGAGCGGCATGTTCGACTTGTTTACCTATGGATACCTCGGTTTTCAACTCGGACCAGACAATGAAACAATCTATTACCTCACCGGTGGACCTGTGTACGATAATGGCAAACGGGTGGCGGGGGAGGACCATATCCTGGTAGGCGTAAAAGGAACGGAAAACCTGCACCTGGTAACGTTTCACCTCCCGACGAAAAAATATACGGATCATGGTGCCATTTTTTATGCCGATGGGGCGAGACCGACCTATGTGAATTCAATGGCCATTGCAAATGACGGTACCGTATATACGCTTGCCCGTTTCACGCATGATGGTTCCATCATCCAGGACCTGGTAAAAATTCCGACAGGTCTTTAGGTACAATGTTTATAAATATCACTAAATGGTCCGAAGCCATGCAGACGACTGACCGCTAATCTATCATGAATCTCAATATCCCAAACAAATCTTTTTTTAAGATCCCGTTTACCATCGAAAATTATCATGGCATGCCATACCGCCGTCTTGGCGGCTCCGGGCTCCGCGTATCGAACATCGGGCTTGGTACCTGGAAGATCGGGTATCCCGAGAGCGGCGACGAATCCAGGATCGCAGAAAGCGCCGCATTTAACCTTTTTGACAAAGCCGTTGAACTCGGCGTTACCTTTTGGGATACGGCTAACCGCTATAACAATGCTTCCGGCAACGCTGAGCGGGTGATTGGAGCCTGGTTCAAAAAGAACCCCACCGAACGCCGCAATGTAGTGGTGGCCACGAAACTTGGTGGTGCCATGGATGGCATTACGCCAAACCATTGCGGGTTGTCCAGGATTCATATCATGGAGTCGGTGTACAGCAGCCTCGAACGGTTAAATACCGACCACATCGACCTCTTGTATTTTCACGCTTTTGACGCAGAGACACCGATGGAAGAAAGCCTGGCGGCCATCGAGGATTTGGCAAGGCATGATGCGGTCCGGTATTTCGCCGTGTCTAATTTTACCGTGGCGCAATTGCAGGCATACAAGGCCATCGAGCAGTCGACGAGTTTGCGTTGCCGGGTGGTGGCGGTACAAAATCAATTTGATATTTTACAGGGTGAATACGGTAACTACAAGGGTGTACTCGATCATGCTGCGCAGGAAAATATGTCATTCATCGCCTGGAGCCCGATGGCGCGGGGCTTACTCACGGGTAAATACCTGGATCCTTCGAAAGCGGGTCCGGGCGACCGGTTGTTTGACGAGAACCTGATGTCGAAAACCGAAGATGCAGGTGTGATGAAGAAGTTGCACCAACTTGCCGACCTGGCTGAATTATGGGGTATGGCGCTTAGTCAGCTCACCATCGCCTATATGTTGACGTTACCAGGCATGGGACCGGTGATTGCGGGCGCTTCCACCTTGGAGCAGCTGACGTTGAATGCAGGTGCCGGGGTTATTCACCTGGAAGAGGCGCAGCTGTCGCAGGTACGGGCAGTGTTGCACGGGTGATGATTTCCAGGTTGCTTTCTTTCATTGTTCATGCGGTAGTCGAGACGCAAGATTCCAATTTAGTGCCATGTTAGGGGCGCGGTTTCGGTAGCCCGTTTCTCGATAAAACATAAGTGCCACAGATACGCTGTATGCACACGGCCGGTTTTGATTATTCGAAGCACCTGACCTGATACACCGTACCTACGGCACTCTTGGGCGATACCTTTTTTCACCGGGTTGCACCCGGCGCTACCGATACATCGCCCCTATCGGGGCTTTAAGAAAGCTGACTCGTCGGGGCAATCAAAGAAATGCCTTTCATCTTGCTTTCAGCCTGGCTGTTTACCATTTGATTTCCCCCGACGACTCTCCGCGTTCGGGACGCTGCGTGCATTTGCACAATGCGCGCTGCCCGGGCGAGACCCGTGAGGCAAGAATGCAAACACCTGCTATAAAAAAATCTATCCAGCCGATGGGACTTTTATCCATCTACGGGTCATACCTGTATCCAGCCAATCAATGAATTATCGACAACGGCCGTTCATGCAGGATTCCTCCTGCACCGCATTGATCCGTACCTTATGAACACCGTTGATTACAGGCAGTAGCAACAGGTCTTGCCGTTTCCCGGCAAGACCTGCTAATGCCATTCCCAAAATCAGGAAGTACGATTGTTTAGTTTAAAATCAAATATTGCAATGAAAATCATTTCATTCGTACATCGGGCCGTCATTTTTATTTCCCTCTTTTTTATCGCAACGATTACCGACGCGCAAAAACCGCTCGACCTCACCCCATATACTTTGCTGGATGATTTTGAAACCGGCGAATTGTACGGCTGGGAGCCCTATCCCTATTCACAGGATATCGGTTTCGACGCCTTGTATTTCGCGCGCAGTTCACCCACCTATAAAAACAGCAGATTTTCGCTCGCAAGGCCGGTAAAAGCCAGCGATGCCACCGAACTCTACCAGGGCTTCACCAAACGGCTCAACTTTTATACGGTCAACGACACCCGCATCAAAGCTGCCATTTATTTCCAGAGTGATCGCGCACCGGCAAACCTGGAGCTGTCACTCGGAACATTCGCAGGCAAACGATACCTGCACAATATTCCAAAGCCTGCTGCAAACCAGTGGGTGGAAATTGACGTGCCCATTGCTGATTTTAAATTGAACGGCCAATCACTTGCCGCAGGCGAACACATCCAGGTTGTGACGCTGAAAGCAGATTATCCCATGGTATACTACCTGTACACATACACGATCCTGATGGATAATTTCAGCATCAACGGGGAACGGCAACGGCAATTCACCGCGAGTACGCCGGTCTCTGCCAACTTCAACATGTTTGACGTTTCCATACTCAACAAACATTTTTTTTATGGAGATATGATCTCCCTCGTGACAACCCCGGAGGAAGATGTGCCGCTGCAATCGGTAAAAG
>JBBSSY010000414.1:0-3919 GCA_038241595.1 Chitinophagales bacterium
GACTCTTTGCCTGCAGGGGCAGCAGCAACTACGTATTGCTTCTTCCATGATTTCCCTTCGTCGTCACTGATGCGCACCGTGAGGTTATTGCGCTGCCGGATATCGGCATTGTTACAGAAAGCAAGTACCGCCTTGCCATTTTTGGTACCGATCCGCAGGATGCTTCCCTCGCAAACCGGGTCGGGCAGGTTGGCATCGAAATACGCCGTATCCCAGGAAGCGCCGCCGTCTGAGCTCGTCGCGACGATACGCTGTTTAATGTCACCCTGCTGGTTGCGGAAGTTCATCATTAATTTGTTGTTTGATAGCGGCGTAGCGGTGGCTTCATTACCACCCGCAATATTGACATCGGCACTTAAGGCGAATGTTTTTCCATGATCTGCGGTATAAAAACCGTGCGCACGGTAATCGGTAAATTTCGGTTGTGGCGGCCCGGCAGAATGGTTGGCGGCCACGAAGATCCTGCCCTTGTACTTACCATCTGTAAACTGGGTGGCATGCCCCGGCGTATTGGCGTAACTGCGCCAGTCTTCTGTAAAATTGTAGGCCGGGTTTACACCAAGCTGCTTTGGCCGGTGTACCTGTGTCGTGATGTTTACCGGTGCCGACCAGCTGGCGCCGCCATCCGTAGAAGTGACATAAAAAACTTCCCGCAATCCGTTGCCCTTGCGCACTTCGCCTTCCTGGTTATTGCCCGTGTTGTAAAAGAGGAAGAGGCGGCCCTTCGGGTAGGCCGGATCCAGCAGGTCCATTACTGGCGCCGGGTTGCCTGCCTGCAGTGTATCGTAATCCACCACGGTTTGAATCGGTCCCCAGGTTTTGCCCCGGTCGCTGCTGCGTTTGAGCACGATGTTGATGTCTCCAAAATCACCGGAGCCGTTCTTGCGGCCTTCGCAGAATGCGAGCAACTGGCCGTTGGGCAACCTGACGATGGCCGGGATGCGGTAACTTTTATGACCCTCACTGCCGGCGGTGAACACGGTGGTTTCGCGGGAAAGCAGGTAAAGCAAAATCGTAATGAAGAGTTTCATTGGCTTATTTTTAGGTAACCGGGTTATGAAAGTATTGATTTAAAAGAGTCGAATCCCAATTGTTCCACCTCACCGGTAAAACCCTCCAGGGTCACCGCGCTCATGTTGCGCACCGGCAGCCGGAACTCGCCGCAGTCGATGCCGAGCAATTTCATATAGGCTTTACCGGTAGCAATGCCCCCGTATTTTCCCAGCAGGCGGATCATATCGATGGATTGTTGCTGCAATTGCCGCGCACGGGGCAGGTCGCCTTTTTCAAAGGCGGCGATCATATCGTAATATAACGGTGCCGCATAATTAAAGGTACTGCCAACGGCTCCTTTCGCACCGAGTGCCAGTGCCGCAAGCATGTTTTCATCGCGGCCCCAGAGCATATCGAATTTGCCGTCGCGAAAATGCATGCAGGATAAAAAGTCCATAAAATCCTCGTGGGTATATTTGATGCCGGCCATGTTTGGCATCCTGCCATCGAGTGCCTGCAACAGGTCAAACATCGGGTAGCCTACACCGGTAAGCACCGGGATGTGGTAGTAATAAAAGGGCAGTTCCGGTACGGCGTTGCCGATGGCGAGGCACATATCGGCCAGCACGCTCACAGACGCCGGTTTAAAATAAAACGGCGAAGTAAAGGCCACCGCATATAAACCCAGTTCCCGGGTGTATTTTGCCAGTTCGATGCATTCATTGACGCTGGTACCGCCCACAAGCATGAACACCTTAAAACCGGGGTCCCGGTTTTCAACTGCTGCCCAGGCGTCCATCACCTCTTTTTTTTCTTTTACGGTAAGAGATACCCCTTCCCCGGTTGAGCCACAGATGAATGCGCCGACAACGCCGTTGGCCTTCAGCATCTGGTAATAGGCAGGAATGATCGCAAGATTCAACGATCCATCTGCATGCATCGGTGTAAATGGCGCTGCCACGAGGCCCTGTATGTGTGTTATATTCATGTGGATATAAAAATTAATTAATTGCCAAATATACGCTTCCCTGGGGCGAAGGCCCGAGGCCGGAGGCCTATTAACATGCGAAGCTTCCTCCCCATACCCCATACCCGGCTTTCTGATAGCTGACTGCTGACTGCTGACAGCTGACCGCTTAAAACGCCGGGTACCCCGCCGTCTGCACCAGCAACCGGTTATTCGTCAGCGACGTCCGATCGATTGGCCAGAGCAGTTTATACGCCTGCGAAGGCAAAACGGCCGAATGCGCATATACGTAACTGTCACCCATCCTCCTCAGGTCGTACCAGCGTTTGCCTTCAAAAATAAATTCATAGTAACGCTCCTGCAGGATGGCTTCCCGCGGGTTGGCGTCGATGGCCTGGTTTGGATAGCCGAGCGCAGCGGCGGTGTAATTGCTGCCGTAGGCCCTGGCACGCACGAGGTTAATTTCAGGGGAGGGATCTTCACCAAGCGCCAGTTTCGCCTCTGCCAGTAACAGCAGCAGGTCGGAAAAACGGTAGATCGGGAAGTCGTTGGTAAAAAAGCGGCCGCCGGAACTCTGTTCACCCTGGAATTTTTTTACGAAGGCACCGGCGATGCGGTACGTTCCCGACACGAGATTATATGCCGGCTGAATGCTGGCCCATTTACGGCTGTCCTGGTCACTGAAGGCACGAAACGCGGCGATCTTTGTCGGCGCACGAAGCAGCCCGCCCCAGTTGTCGGTGGTGGCATTGAATTTACGGTTAGCTGCCGAATCGTAAAAGTTGGCGATGAGCCCGGTCTGCGGCACAAAACTGGCCGGGATAAAGGCCATGGCGGCCTCGTTAAGCAGGTAGCGGCTCGCAAAAATGATCTCGGCATTGCCGCGATTGGTGGTGGCGAATACGTTCTCAAAAGCAGGCAGCAGCGCCAGCCCGGTAACATTCGTCCGGATTTCGGTCAGCGCGTTCTTCGCGGTGGTCGCATCCGCGTTGCCACCTCCCCGGTAGCTGGTCCAAAGATAGACCTCCCCTTTTAACATCAGCGTGGCCGCTTTAGACCAGGTGCTTTTCGTATCCTTGATCGAATAGTCCGTGGCATAATTGGTCGTGGAACTGTCGATATCCATCTTGATGAGTTTCATCACGTCTGCCTGCGGTGAAGCAGCCTTTGCCAGGTTGGATATGTCAAGCGATACGATCGGCTCGGTCTGGATCACCACATCACCCCATGTCCTTAAAAGCTGGAAATAGTAGAACGCACGCATACCGTATGCGATGCCCAGATAATAGCGTTTATTGGCCGCCGTTACAATGTTGGTGGTGTTCAGCTTGTTGATCAACAGGTTGATCTGAACGATGTTTGTATAAAACCCGCCGAAATTGGTGACGCCTGGATTGTCGAGATCGAGTGTTGACAACCAGATGCGCTCGAGGCCCTGAGACGACTCGCCGGTAAAGGCACCGGACGTACCGGGATCTGACCCAAATATGTCTGCACGGAACTCGCCCAGCGTCTGGAAAGCCCCGTTGTGCGAGCGAAAGCGAACATGCAGCCCCGTTACAAACGCATCAAACTGGTCAGGCGTTTTCCAGAAATTGACATCGCTGATATTACTGATCGGAGTCAGTTCCAGTTTTTTTGAACAGGAAACCAGGCAGGTGACGAACACCAGCACCGGTAATAAATATGTTGAAAAGCGTTTCATATAATGAGTTGTTAACGTGTTAAAAAGAAACCTGGACACCAAGAACAAATGATTTCGGCGTTGGATAGGTACCCGCGTAAATCCCGTTGACCTGGTTGCTGGTACTGACCGGCGGTTCAGGCGAGGGTCCGCTGAAGTTTGTAACGTAAAACAGGTTGTTGAAGCTTGCATAAATCCTTGACTGCGATAACACCTTTGTTTTTGTCAGCAACGCACGTGAAAAATCATAAGAAAGCGTGATTTCACGGCAAGCC
>JBBSSY010000415.1:0-3918 GCA_038241595.1 Chitinophagales bacterium
ACCAAAAACCTTGTATGCCGAACTGGTACGGCTGCACCGCGAAGAAAATCTCAGTTTTGCAAATGTCGTTACCTTTAATTTGGATGAATATTACCCTATCGAAAACGACGCCCTGCAGAGCTATAACCGCTTCATGAAAGAGCAATTGTTCGACAAGATCGACATCGACCAGCGCAATTGTCACATCCCCAACGGTGAGTGGCAAAAAGAAACTATAAAAAAACACTGCCTGGAATATGAGGCTAAAATAGCATCAGCCGGTGGCATCGACCTCCAGATACTCGGTATCGGCAATAACGGGCATATTGGTTTTAATGAACCGGGCTCCAGCATTTTTTCAAAAACGAGGCTGGTCCCGCTTGACAATTCGACGCGCCTCGCCAATTCCTGGGAGTTTCAGAATATCTCCAAAGTGCCGCGTCTTGCTATCACCATGGGCATCGGCACCATCCTGAAAGCAAAACGGATCGTGTTAATGGCCTGGGGGCAGTTGAAAGCTCCCGTGATCCGGAAGGCAGTTGAAGGGCATGTGGTAGAGCAAATCCCCGCTTCATTGTTGCAACAACACAACGATACCATTTTCGTGGTGGATGACGTAGCCGCACAGGAACTTTCCCGTTTCAAATCGCCCTGGATGACCGGCGAACTGGAATGGACACCGGCCATGATCAAAAAGGCGGTGGTGAACATGGCGCTGGCTTTAAATAAACCGGTATTGAGCCTGACAAATAGCGATTACAACGACAATGCCCTGAGCGACCTGCTTGTTGAAAAGGGTGATGCCTACGAAATAAACCTGCAGGTTTTTTATATGCTGCGCGACAGCATCACCGGCTGGCCTGGTGGAAAGCCGGATGCCGTTATTCCGTTGCACCCGGAAAGATCAAATCCGTATCCCAAAACCTCGCTGATATTTTCACCGCATCCCGATGATGACATCATCAGCATGGGTGGCACATTTATGCGTCTCCACGACCAGGGGCATGATGTTCATGTTGCTTACCAGACAAGTGGAAATATTGCCGTCACCGATGAATTCGTTACACGGTTCCTGGATTTCGCAGTCGGCTTCGAGGATCAGTTTGGCATCGACAGTAAAAAATCAAACGAGATCCTGGAAACCGCTAAAGATTTCCTCAAAACGAAAAAACAAAGCCAGGTTGATTCGGCGGAAATTCGCAATATAAAAGGCTTGATCAGGCGTTGTGAGGCGCGCGCGACGTCCCGGTACGTGGGCATCAAAGACGAAAATGTGCACTTCCTCAACCTGCCCTTTTACGAAACAGGCAAAATTGAAAAAAGCCCGATGGGTGAAGCTGACATTGAGATTACGATCGATTTGCTACAGCGCATTAAACCGCAGCAGATATTCTGTGCGGGTGATCTTGCCGATCCGCACGGCACGCATAAAGTTTGCCTGGACATCATATTTGAAGCCATCCGGCGCCTAAAGGCAAGTGGCGAAACCTGGTTAAAAGATTGCTGGGTTTGGCTGTACAAAGGAGCCTGGCAGGAGTGGGACATCCACGAAATCGAAATGGCCATCCCGATGAGCCCGGACCAGGTCATGAAGAAACGATTCGGTATCTTCATTCACCAATCACAAAAAGACATGGTTCCATTCCAGGGCAGCGACAGCCGCGAATTCTGGCAGCGCGCCGAAGAGCGCAACCATGCCACCGCCGAATCATATGCGCAACTCGGCCTTACCAGGTATGCCGCGATGGAGGCCTTCGTAAGATGGCATTACTAGCGCCAATTTAAAGTTTAAGGTTTAAAGTTTAAGGTTTAAAGTTTAAAGTTGTTTTTTTCGGGATTTCATTAAGACGTACAATTAGCCTTCATTTAATCTGAAGAAAACCTCTATTAAACTTTAAACTTTTTTTAGTTTGAAATCTTTTCCTCGGAATTTCGTTAAGGTGCTCAATTAATCTTACTTATCAAGGTGTGTTCAAACAACCTTAAACTTTAAACCTTAAACCTTAAACTTCTCTCCTTCTTCCTGTTATCTTACATCGAGCAAATCAATATCGAATACCAATATCGAATTGGCGGGAATGCCCTGGTTGGCGGTTGGACCGTAACCCAGCGATGGCGGGATGATCAGCTTAATTTTTCCGCCGCTCTTGACCAGGGGGATTCCGATCTTCCATCCTTCAATTAATGTTACCAGGCTGAACGAAACCGGCGTCGTCGCTTTGTCAAAAACATTTCCATTCGTCAGGCTGCCTTTATAGGTCACTGCCACCGCTGAACAACCGGTTGGACGGGCACCGATACCGGTATCTGAAACGAGGTAATACAAACCACTGCAATGCCTAACCGCTGTAATGTTGTTGGCGGTCAGGTAGGCCTGGATCTGCTGTACTTCCGTATCCGGGGCTTTCAGCGCACAGGGATCATACGAACATATCGACTCATTGTCTTTTTTCTTGCAGGAGGCGATGAGTACCATCACGAAAAGCAAAAACGGGATTAATTTTTTAATTATAAGGTGCATTTCACAAATATATTTCTATACGACTATACTTTATTGATTTTCGCTGCATGCCTAAGCATTTTCTGCATCGTATTTACTTTTCAATTCGAGGTATTTTTGTTCATTCATATCCCATCGGTGCCTTTTGGAAAAGATGGCTATGAACGAAATGATCAATAGCAGGGCGACGATCAGCACGAGCGGATTAAATGTTCTATTGGTCAGGCCACTGTTGAGGTCCATATTCGCCCGTTTATACCAGCCGGAATAAAAATTAAGGAGGATAGGAATGCCGAACAGCATACCAAGTGGCAGGCCGACAAGCCATTGCTTAAACGTTTTCTTTTCACGAAGGCGATTTTCTTCCCAATAAATGATAAAATTTTTCTCCTCCGCTGTCAACATAGCATTTTTCTCGAAGTTACAGGCTTTCTCATGTTTAAATCATCTTATCTGCCATCAATGTTTCCGTTCAATAATTTTATGCTTAATTTGTGCTGAAAATTCCTACACTTGCGATTTGACACTTTATTAGCCCAGTATCTCTACCAACACAAGATTCTAAATTTACCCGGCATAGGTACCTTTGAAGCAGACAACTCTGTGTACGTCACAGAAGATAATGATAAACAGAAGCCTTCACTGGATGGAATCACGTTTCGCAGTACCACCATCATCCATCCTGACGACAGCCTGGTTGAATACATCAAGGAGCAAACGGGTAAGATGAAACCGCTGGCGATCTCCGACCTGGAATCATACCTCACCCTTGGGAAACAATTTTTGTATATCGGCAAACCTTTTTACCTGGAAGGCATTGGAACACTGCAGCTCACAAAGTCAGGGCAGTTTGAATTTTTACCGGGAGAATATGTTACGACGAAACTCGAAGATCCGAATGTAGAGCGCAGCGAAGGCAAATCAAAGGCGCTGATTGAAGAAGACCGCATGCGGCAGGAATCAAACAGCAATAACGTAAAAAAAATATTTCTCGCCCTACTTATCCTTGGCGGCATTGCACTGGTCAGCTGGGGAGCCATGACGTTATACAATATGAATTTGCAGGCGAACGGCGAAGCATCTCTTACGGATACGATGGTCAATGTGCGTGCAGTGGTTCCGGGCACTTCAACAGATAGCCTGCTGACCCCCGCGCAGGAAATGCAGGATATGGGTTACCTGGCTAATCCCCCTTCAGCCGATACGTCCAAACGGCGGATGTACAAGTTCATCATGGAAACCACGGCTGATAAATTGCGTGCGCAAAACCGGTACAACGACCTTCATACCTATGGCAACAAGATCATGCTCGAAAGCCCTGACCCTAACCAGTTCAAGCTTTTTTACCTGATTTCGGCCTCCCCTGCTGACACGTTGCGCCTGCGCGATTCGCTAAACCGCTGGTATTACCGCAACAGCACAGAAAATCGCGTTCGTAT
>JBBSSY010000416.1:0-3918 GCA_038241595.1 Chitinophagales bacterium
CATGCGTGATCCGTACTTCATGGATAATTTCAAAACACATGCGGCCTCAGCGTTTTATGAAGCGTTCGAACCAAGGGAAACAAAAAGACTATGGGATAGGTTTAAATTAATTTACACTCCGAAACATGGAAGTTGGTTGAACATGGCTGAGATAGAACTGCATATATTGATGGACAGTGCCTGAACCGCCATATTTCTTCATTAAAGAAAAATAAGGCAGAAGTAAAAGCCTGGCAGTCATACAGAAACTGTATAAATTGCCCACTGTCACCTGTCAACTGCCAACTGCAAACCGCCAACCGCCAGCAACCGCTCACTTCATCAAATACGAAAATAAATCCTTCACTTCCTGGTCGCTCAGGTTATCCAGCAGCCGCTCCGGCATTACCGACGACTGCGACGGACGCACTTCTTTTACCTGCGCGGCAGTGAGTGTCACTTCTTTGCCGCCCAGCGGTGGCTGGAAAGTGATGGAGCCGCCCTTGCGGGCTAATATTTTTCCTTCGAGGATGCGTCCATCCGTGGTCGTTATACGCTGTACTTCGTATCCTTCCCGGATATCCGCATCCGGATCGACGATGTTGACCAGCAGGGTGTTGATGTCTTTGCGATCGTAGCCACTAAGATCGGGTGCCAGCGAACCGCCTTCTTTAAAGAGGCGGTGACAGCTGCCGCAGGTGCCCAGGAACAACAACCGGCCTCGTGCCGGGTCGGTTTTGCCTGTGCCGATAAGGGCGGTGATTTTTTTGATGCGGTTCGTTTTCTCCGTCGTAGTGAGCGCATGCCTCGCAGGCCATAGTTTTGCCACCAGCTGGCTGATGGTGGAGTCTTCCAGTAAATTAAAACGCCGCGTGATCTCCGCCGGCACATCATCGGGCGGGATGGTTTTGTTGTCGGCCATTTCTTTCAAAAACGTTTTTGTCCAGTCTGCGCGCGAAGCCAGCAAGTGGAGCGACATGATGCGCTCGTAGGGATCCGTCCGGAAAGACGGATATGCCTTTACCACGCGTTCGCCGATCACCGGTTGGTTATAGCTGGCCAGCGCTTCCAGGGCCGCGATGCGAAGTGCGCCGGCGGCACGGGTACTTTCTTTGGTATTGCTTTCCACAATGTTTAGCAGGCCGGGCACGGCAGCCGGCTGGTTGATCTCACCCATTACCCGGATATATCCCAACCTTTCTGCGATGGGCAGCTCCCTGTTGGCAATAATATCCATGGCCTGCCTGACCGATTTTTCGTCGCCCCGTTTCACCGACAACATCAGCGGGTCTTTGCCTTGCTTTTCTTCGAAAGCGGCCAGTGATTGCAGCAGTGGTGCAGGCAGGCTCTTCAGATCGGTGCCTTCCAGCGCCTCTTCGAGGGCGCCCAGCAGCTGGTCGGATATTTTACCGGCCGGCGCCAGTTGCAGCAACCGCGTCGCCGACTCCAGGTTTTCTTTGCCGCCGGCCATGACATACCGCTGCAGCAGGCGGTTGATGACCACATCGCGGATGACAGGTAGGTTCCAGACCGATCGGGTGGGGAAAAAGTCAAGCACCTGCTGGCGGTCGGACGCTGCCTTCGATTCAAACGCCCACCAGGTCAGTAACGGGATATCGGGATCGGCCGCATCGTCGTGACCCTGCAACAGCTTCCCGACGATTGATAGCATATCGGTGCAGGGTAAACGCCGCGCGGTCGAAGCCAGCTGACTTCTTACTTCGGGATGCGTTTCGCGCAAAGCGAGTTGAGCCAATTCGCGCGACAGTTGCGGCGACACCGTATTGGCATCACCCAGCAACCGAACCGCCCACATGCGTACAAACGGGTCTTTGTGATGCAGTGCCTCCGTGGCAATGGCCTGGTTGAAACCGCCGCTGAGGTTGATCGCCCAGAGGGCTTCCAGGTTAGGTCCACCGGCTGAGCGGAATAAAGCAAGCAACGCAGGAATGGCGGACGGGTCTTTCCGGTCGCTAAATATCGACAGCGCCTGTTGCCTGAACCAGCGGTTTTTGTGAGACAATAAAGCGATCAGCTGGCTGTTGGTGTATGTATTTAAATCAAACGGCGCCAGCCCCGCCGCGCTGTCTTTATTACGCAACCGGTAGATCCTGCCGCTGGTTTTGTCCCACGTGTCACGGGGATCAACATGCGACAGCCGGCTGTCGTACCAATCTGCGATATATAAAGCGCCATCCGGGCCCACCTGGATGTCGACCGGGCGAAACCAGCGGTCCTTTGTATCCAGTAAATGCGTTTCATCGATGGCTTTAAACGTAGAGCCATTTGTTTCCAGCCGGGTCACCTGGGCATAATTCAGCAGGGGGTTCAATGCGAGCATTTTGCCATTGTAGTGGGCAGGCAGGCTGCCACCTTCATATTTTACCATGGCATGGGTAAACCGTTTGTTGTCGCCCTGGAACACCATATTGGGCAGGTAGCCGAAAGCATACGGGTTGCTGAGCGGGCCGTGTTTGCCCCAGCTTTTTATGTAATAGCCGCCCTGTTTGTAATAGGGCCCGCGGTCCGTTCCGTTGGAGCCCGAAAAGAGCCGTCCTTTTTCGTCGATCTCTACATTGAACGGGTTGTTGCCGCCACCTTCCACAAAACGTTCCAGCACGTGGGTTACCGGGTGATACCGCCAGACCGCCTGCCCTTCCAGGAATAATTTTTTAGTAACGGCGGAATTAACCACCGAGGTGGTCGTACTGCCCTGGTCGCCGTACAACCAGCCATCAGGTCCGAAGGTGAGGCTGTTGGCCACGGCATGTGTATCCTGCATGCCGAATCCCTGCAGGTGTACTTCGGGCGGCGCGTCGGGGTGACCGTCACCGTCCGCATCGGGGTAGGCGAGCAAATAGGGCGGGTTGAGCACCCATATTTTTTTGTAGCCGAGCGCCACGCTGGTTGCAATATTGAGCCCGGTTACCGCATCGGTCGATTTATCATAGGTACCATCTCCGTTGGTATCTTCAAAAATGGTGATCTTGTCAGCACCGGTAACGCCATGCGGTGGCGCAGCCGGAACTTTGTCAAAGGTCACGCGCAGGTAATTGTCCACGTTGATGATTTTCATGCCCTTCGGGTACGGGTACTGGTTATATTCTACCAGCCACAACCTGCCACGCCGGTCGAAACTGATTTCCAATGGTTGTACGATCGAGGGTTCTGCCAGTACCAGGTCCATCGCGAGATCGGCCGGGTATTTAAATGCAGCCAGTGCATTCGCAGGCGGTGTCGCTACCGAGGAATCCGACAATGCCCCGCGGCCTTTGAACGATTTTAAGTAAGCGGCCACATCCGCGTTGCCAGCCATGGAATCAATCGCCGTGGGATTGCCCGTCGGTTTATGATTTGAGCAGCTGGCCATTGCCATCAACATTCCGCAAAAGAGCAGGCTTCGCCTGGATGGTAAGAACATGTGTGATATCATTAATTAATAAAAATAGACAGTCAGCAGACCGGCCGGTTTAAGCGTCAGGCAAAACGATCTTTCAGCATGTAAATTTTACACCATCTTTTCGCGCCGACACCAATTGGTTTTAAAAACCGTTCAACCGTTCCGGTCAATAAAAATAAACTACTGCGTTTATTTATTTCCGTTATATAATCTCGTTTTTAACAGCAGATAAATAATTAAAAATTCCATTTTTTACGTTTGCCTACCCGCTTGTCCAAATATAAAATTATTAAATACAAAAAAATGGGTCATTAGGAATAAAAAGCAATTATATTTATCTATCATTTTCTCCCTTAGGTAACCCCTTACAATAACTAAAAACAACTGTTATGAGTCCTGTCTTGCGATCCCGCATCTGGCTATTCATTCCAACCTTCCTGTGTCTATTCTTTTTACTGGCAGTGAATGCCGTAACTGCACAGACCATTTCAGGCACCGTGCGATCTCCTGTCAACAACCAGCCGCTTGCTGGTGTAAGC
>JBBSSY010000417.1:0-3915 GCA_038241595.1 Chitinophagales bacterium
ATCAAGCGTTATCATCCCTTCAAAGTCAAGATTGTTCTGCAATACGTTAAAAAGTCCTTCCCGGGCAATGTCTGTCGTAGGTCGCGTATATGGCATCTTAGCCGGCGGATTAATCCGGCGGCCGCCCAGTTCGCCGCCTATGATACGCATACAGCGAGTTTAATAAAGGGAGCGAAGAAATGGGGCGGAAAAGATTTAAAATAATCCGCACCCTGCAATTGTGCAGGCAACAAATCGGTTTCAATAACTGCAAAATACCGTAGTAATACATCAAACATGGCCGATTCGAGGTCGACCATCCCGCCGACAACCAATGGCGTTTGCTGCTGGTCGAGATGATATATGGCATACATATTCAGCAGTTGCCACGCGATGTCTTCAACTGTTTGAAATTTGATACACTGGATCACCTGCAGTTGGCCCCCCGCAAATACAATCGCTACGATTTCATTGGGATAAAAAATGACGGTCACCCGGTCTGCAGTATTGTTTTCGTCTCTGTACCTGCATTCAAGCCAGAGGCTGTAGTAATGGTAGTATTTCGTTCCTGGAAAATTGTTCTCAAAAAAATCATGCATTTCCGGCGGGATGCGATACACGTTGAACAAATTCCAGCCGTACACTTTTTCACTCAGGATCATTCCTTTGTGGAGATCGCCATGCAGCATTTCGATGATGTTCTTATTAAGTGTTCCATCGAAATGTTTCTGCGGAACCAGGCAATTTTCGGGCGAATTGTATATGACCACCTGCTCTTTCATTTTGTGGCGGAGCACTTCGTCATCGCGGTAGATGCCCTCCAGCGCACTGGTAAGTTCAAAATTATTATTGATTATAAAGCTATAATATTTCAACGCCACAAAAGAGTCCTGTCCTTCCAGCACGATATAGTACAGGTAATGATTGCTCACTTCCACCACCAGTCGGCAACTCATCCAGTCGACCATCGAAAGGTCTCGTCCCGCAATATCAAAATTTGATGTATTCATAATGTTACTGGCTGCAATAATACTATAATAATTGCAAACTGAGCCCAGAGTTAGCCGCTCCATCTATCAGTGGCGGGTTAACGATTTCCCATTACTTTTACTGAACCTGCGCGGGTTTCAGCGCATGTTATCAAGTATGGCCATTACCTCAGACCTTCAGTTAACCATCACCAACCGGCAGATCCTGAAAATAGCGTTACCGGTAAGTTTTGCCATCTTCGTACCGCAAATTAATTTTATCACCAACAATATTTTTTTAGGTGGGCTGGGTGAAGCGTCGCTGGCATTTGCAGGTATTACCGGGGTCGCTTACCTGATATTTGCCGTTATCGGGCTGGGACTCAACAATGGTTTGCAGGCGCTGATCTCGAGGAGAGCGGGGGAAAACCGGGTGTCGGAAATCGGTTCGTTATTCACCCATGCCGTCCGCATTTCCCTGCTGTTTGCAGCGATCAGCATCGCAATCATCTATTTTGCGGCCCCCTATTTTTTGCAACTTGCGCTGCACTCGGGCATCATCCGCGAAAAGGCGGTTGAATTTCTGCGTATCCGCATCTGGGGCGTACCTTTTCTTTTTATATATCAAATGAGCAATGCCCTGCTCGTTGGAACCAACCAGAGCAAATTCTGATGTTCGGTGCCTTGTGCGAAACCGTCAGCAATATATTTTTTGATTACGGCTTTATTTACGGGCACTTCGGGCTGCCGCAACTCGGTTTTAATGGGGCCGCCTATGCATCGGTCATTGCAGAAGGCACCGGTATGCTGGTGGTATTGTCCGTAATTCACCTAACAGATATCCGCAAACGCTTCAAACTGTACGAATCGTTCAGGCTTAAACTTGTTACGGCGCGACTCATCCTGGTGCAATCATCTCCATTGATGTTCCAGTATGCCATCAGCATCGTAAGCTGGAATATTTTTTACATCCTCATCGAGCACCATGGGCCCCGTGCCCTCGCCATATCGAATACCATGAGAAATATTTTTGGACTATTTGGTGTATTTACCTGGGCATTTGCTTCTACCACCAATACGATGGTGAGTAATATCATTGGCCAGGGCCTGAAAGAAAAAGTTCCGGCACTGATCGTCCGCATTATGAAACTAAGTATGGCCACCGGCATATTTTTCTGCCTCCTTATCAATCTCTTTCCTACCCTGTTCCTGTCTGTATTTGGGCAAAATGCCCTATTTACGCGGGAAGCATTGCCGGTGGTACGCGTCGTCTCGTCCGCGCTTGTGGTAATGTCTTTTTCCAATATATGGCTCAACGCCATTACCGGAACGGGTAACACAAAAGTCAACCTGCTGATCGAATGCGTTACAATCTTTTTGTACCTGGCATATGTGTACCTCGTGCTGGAAGTATTTAACCTGCCGATCGTCTATGGGTGGATGTCTGAATGGTTGTACTGGACATCTATCTTCCTGATGTCATGGGGCTACATGCGCAGTGGTAAATGGAAACAAAAAATTATTTGACCATCTTTTCCGGAATCCCAAACTGTTATTCTTCAAAGTTTTTCTGCAGGGTGATGCCTACTTTTCCCCGGAAACGCTCGATGGGTGCCTGCATTTTAAAAATCGACACTGATATTTCCCGGATTGTTGAATACTTATGCCGCACCTTCAGGATGATTGTTTCCGCAACCTCTTCAAGCAACGGGCTAGGAATAGCCATCCGCTTATTTACGATTTCGTAAATGTCTTCGTAATTGATGATGCTTTGAAGACTGTCGAGTTTTATCCTGCCTTCGTCGTATTTTACAACAACATCCACCAGAAATTCATTGCCAACTTTCGTTTCGCCTTCATACACGCCATGGAAGGCATGGAAGGAAAGATCCAGTAACTGAACGCTTAACATATGGGTGTTTTAAGGTTTGAGGCAAGCAAACGTTGGGAGGAAAATTTAGTCAAAATGTTCGACATCAAAAAATAACGCACAAACACGTTTAATTAAAAAAATCAGTGCGCGTTGACAATTAATAATTATAAGCGACTATTTAAGAAAATATCAGTATTCAATAATCAATTTTCAATGCTCCATAAAGAAATTCAGCAAGATCGCCTGGTCTTTATTGATTATTGAGCGTTGTAAGTTGATTATTGAATATTTTTTTTTGACTTCCTAACTAAACCGCGCTGAATATCGGTTGTTAATTTTTGCATATGGAAAGCGTCACACGATTCCGTGTTCCGACAAAAAGCGCTCTGCATCTAACGCGGCCATACAACCGCTTCCTGCTGCGGTTACTGCCTGGCGATAGATTTTGTCCTGCACATCGCCACTGGCAAACACACCGTCCACATTTGTTTTGGTGGTACCAGGAACGGTTATAATATAACCAGCTTCGTCCATGTCCAGGTATTCGCTGAAAATCTCGGAATTCGGCTGGTGACCTATGGCTACAAAAAACCCCGAGATCGCGATGGATTGTTTTTCGCCGGTTTTGTTATTATAAATTTTTACTGAGTCGACCTTGGCACCGCCAATAATCTCTTCTGTTTCCGTGTTGAAATACATTTTAATATTGGCGGTGTTCTTTACACGTTCCTGCATCACTTTCGACGCCTTCATCTCTTCTTTGCGGATCAGCATATGCACGGTAGTACATATTTTACTCAGGTATAACGCTTCTTCAGCGGCAGTATCGCCCGCTCCCACGATCGCTACTACTTTATTTCGGAAAAAGAATCCATCACAGACGGCACAGGCGCTCACCCCATAGCCATTCAGCCGCTGCTCGCTTTCTATCTCCAGCCATTTTGCCGAAGCGCCAGTAGCGATAATGATTGAATTGGCCTGAAGCTCTTTTTCCTCATCAATCCAAACTTTATATGGCTGCTCTAAAAAATCAACCTTTGTTGCCAGGCCATAACGAATATCGGCTCCCATACGGGCTGCCTGTTTTTCAAAATC
>JBBSSY010000418.1:0-3902 GCA_038241595.1 Chitinophagales bacterium
TACTGGTCACCTGGCAGGCCTGGATGTATTCGAAAAGCGGTTTTGAAGAACGCGCCATGACCTGCCTGGATGAAGCGCTGGCGCTTGCCCCCGATTTTGTTTTTCCGCATCGTGCGGAAGACGCCGAGGCACTACTATGGGGACGTACCCGGAAAAAGGCCTGGAAACTCGATTATTACCTCGCACTCGTCTATATCCAGCTGTTGCGCCTGGAAGAAGCATGCGAATTGCTGATCGGCTGCGGCAACGAACCGGCTTTCTACCCCTTTTACCTGGTACGTGCGCAGCAGTTGCCGCAAACGACAGAGGCGGATCTGACCAGGGCCTTGTCTCATGCACCGGGCGAATGGCGGCCGGCATGGCACCTGGGTAAATTCTATGAAGAACAGGCGAACTGGTCCGCTGCTACTACGGCTGTCGAGGGCCTGTTTCAGCAATATCCCGACAATTATTACCTCGGCCTGCAGCTGGCCAGATGTTTTCTAAAAACGGGCCGCTTTGAAACGGGCATCAGCCTGTTACAACAACTGGTTGTATTGCCCAACGAAGGCGCTTCGGAAGGAAGAAATATCTGGCGCGAAACAAATCTTTTTGCGGCGATTGATTCGATCGGTACCGCAGACTGGAACCGTGCCCTTGCCTACATTGATGCCGCCCGCACCTGGCCGGAAAACCTGGGAGTAGGAAAACCGTATGATGTGGACGAACGCCTCGAAGACTTTTTGGCCTATTATTGTTCTACATGTATACGGCCGCAGGAAACAGCGGATTATGCCCGCCGCATCATGTCTTTCCGGGAGAAACAAACGCCGTTTCCATTCGGATCGAATGATTTCTTTACGATCTACCTGCTTGCCGTCAACGGATACCCCGTCGGTGATATCCTGCAAGATTGGAAACAACATGGTAAAGATCCTTTGCCACTTCGATGGGCAGAAGCCTTTCTGCAGGGTGACCTGGAGTTGTTACAGCAGCTCGAAACTTCCGTGCAACAATCGCCGGTCGCGCTTCCATATGAAATACCCTATGTCGACCGTGAATTTTTCTTTGTCAAAGTGTTGTATAAATTGAATATTTTAGAACCTGAAAAGCGACACTGAAAAATCGTACGCGCGTTGGAAAACAGGCATGGCCCATACGCCATACCTCATACCCCAGTGCCTTACATAAAACTACCCGACCATGTCAACTACGTACCAACCAAAAGATCTGTCAGAAGCACACCAGCTTGTATCAGACATTTTTACCTGGCCAGCAACCCCGGAAGATTGGGACCAGTACCGCCTGAGCGACGAACAAATCAAGACTTTCAAGGAGAACGGTTTCCTGAGCAATATTAAATTGCTGGACGAGTGGCAGGTCGATAAACTCAATGAGGAACTGGGTCAGATCGTTGACCCGGAACACCCGGACAACTCCCTCTTCTACCAGTTCTTTTCAAATTCTTCTACCGATCCCAACGCGGTATTGTTCCACGCGCTGGGTGCCTGGCGCATCACGCCCGGCTTTCATGATGTGTTGTGGAACCCCGCCTTCGCCATGGCCGCCAGCCAGTTGCTTGGCGATACCAATGTCAGGTTCTGGCACGACCAGCTTTTCTGCAAACCGGCAAAACACGGTGGGGTAGTGGCCTGGCACCAGGATTACAGTTACTGGACCCGCACCACACCGATGCAGCACCTCACCTGCTGGGTGGGACTTGATGACGCTACCATTGAAAACGGCTGCATGTATTACGTGCCCGGCAGCCACCGCTGGGGATTGCTGGAAAAACCGGAACTCACGGGCGAAATGGAAGGACTGATGGAAATGCTTTCCGACGAGCAGAAGGCTGACTTTCATCCCATACCGATTGAACTGAAAAAAGGCTATGGCACATTCCACCATCCATTGCTGGTGCATGGCTCCTACGAAAATAAAAGCGACCTGCAGCGTCGTGCCTTTGTACTGAATGTATTTACAGACGGAACGATATCCGGCGCAGATAAAACCCTGATGCCCGGCACACCACCGATCCCGAAAGGACAACCGGTTGCCGGCCAGTTCTTTCCCCTGCTGATCGATCGCAAGCTCACGGACAATTGACGGCGGGTAGCAACGTGCCGATGACCCTTGCTTTTCTTTTGTACCGGTTGGGGCCAGGAACAGGTTCCCTTCGACCATTTTTTACAACGTGCGAAAGCCGAAGGGTATGAGGCGTAGAACTACCCTGCCCCTTGATGAGCGCGAAAAAGCGCTTATACCCGACCGTGTCGCCTTCCACCAGTTGCAGTACACTTCCTGAGAAAAGATATAATCAATACACAAAACAAGCACATTATGCAGGAACGAATGGATGACGGAAGAAAGGGAGGGTATGGAAAGCAGATCATGCTGGTCGGCGCTTTCTTCTTCCTGTTTGGATTTATTACCTGGGTAAACGGTACGCTCATACCATACCTGCGCATCGCCTGTGAGCTGAAAGAGTGGGAAGCATACCTGGTAACGTTTGCATTCTACATATCCTACACGATTATGGCGTTGCCGTCCAGCAAGATCCTGGAGCGCACCGGCATGATAAGCGGTATCCGCATCGGCTTGGTGATCATGGCGCTCGGGTGCCTGACATTTATCCCGGCTGCATCCTATCGTTCGTACCCGTTCTTTTTAACCGGGCTTTTCGTGATCGGTACCGGCACTACGCTGTTGCAAACCGCCGTCAACCCGTACATCACGCTGCTGGGCCCGGTGAGCACCGGTGCGCAGCGTATGAGCATCATGGGTATCTGCAATAAGTTTGCGGGCGTGCTCGCGCCGCTCATTCTGGGCGCAATCATTCTCAGTAACGCTGACGGGCTTATCCAGGAATTGAAAGAAATGGCCCCGGTCGCAAAAACCGCGCGTCTCGACCAGCTTGCCAGGGCGGTAATCGTTCCCTATGGCATCCTGACCGTTTTTTTATTGCTGGTGGCTTTTGCGATTAAATACGCCCACCTGCCTGACATCAAACCGGCTGCTGTTGAAAGCGGTCCGACCACCGGCTCCACCTCGAACAACCGCAACTTCCTGCTGGGCTTCATCGCCGTCTTTTGCACGGTAGGGCTGGAAGTACTGGCGGGTGATACCATCGGCAACTACGGCCTGTATCACGGCATGCCATTGAGTGTATCGCGGCACCTGACCTCGTACACGCTCGCTGCCACGGTTGTCGGTTATCTGTTCGGCGCACTCGCCATCCCGCGGCTCATCTCGCAGGAAAAAGCATTCCTGTGTTCGTCCATTTTAGGAATTGTTATATCCTTGCTGGTGATTTTTACCCCCGGCGTAACATCCGTCATGTTCGTTGCGTGTCTCGGTTTGTCGAATGCATTGTTGTGGCCGGCCATCTGGCCGCAGGCGCTCAAAGGCTTAAACGGTAAGGCACTCAGCCGCGGCTCGGCAATCCTTATTATGGGCATCGCCGGTGGCGCCATCATGCCGCTGGTTTATGGTTTCATTGCGGGCAACACCAACAACCAGGTCGCCTACTGGTTGTTGATACCTTGTTATCTTTTTACACTGTATTACTACCTTACCGGAAGGACGCCCAAACCGGTGGCCGCCATCATACCCTGATATTCTTTTTTCGTTAAGAACCAGAATCCACCCCATGCGTAGAAGATGCTTTTTATTGTTTATTTTATTGTCGGGCACCTTTTTATCCGGCCAGGAAATGTATAAACACCACAACGGCCAGGTATCAGTTATCAGCTGTGAGCTATAAGCTTTGAGCTTTCAGTAATCAGTAATCTGTAATCAGTAATCAGAAAAATGGGTACTAAGGAAGTAAGCTACCGGCGTAGCCGGAACGGTATTGGCTGATAGCTGACAGCTGACAGCTGATCGCCCATAGCGGCCTTGATCAACCGCCACACTTACCGGAA
>JBBSSY010000419.1:0-3901 GCA_038241595.1 Chitinophagales bacterium
AAACAGCTTGCCGTCAATGTTTACCTGCATCACCCACCCACGATAAGGGACAACCGAAAACATTTGTTTCTGCCCGTCATCGCCATCGCGGCCGCGCGGGTTTACGGTGCCCATCACCTCAGCGCGGACACCGCCGCCCGACGAACCGGTGTTGAGTGCAAAAAACAGGTTGCCGTCGGCATCTTTTACCGGGCCGTAGTTGAATTCATGGTAGTTTCCCGAAACGCCAAAGTCATTCGCCACATTTTCATAGAGGTCGGCATGGCCGTCGTGGTCTGTATCTGTAATCCGCGTGAGTTCGGCGAGTTGCATCACGAGCACCTGCGTGTCGCTGAGGGCCACAATGCCCAACGGACTTTGCAGGCCTTCGGCGAAGAGGCTCCAGGTTTTATGGTGCGTATCATACATCATCACCTCGCCGCGTTGAAAACAGGCCACCAGCCGTCCGTCCGGCAGGAAATCGACCCCACCGGTTTTGGCAACAAGCCCGGGCGGCATGGGTATTCCACTGACCGTGTACGAGGGATTGGGGGTAACCGGTTGCTGCGTGCGGGCCGCACTGGCAAGCAGCGTGCAGATTGTCCATATCGTTAACTGGCGAATCATTTCTTTTTCCGCTGGAAACGCAGGTGATAGCTATCCATCGTGATGGTAAATTGTTTTGCCTCGGCGGCGGTGAGCGACAGCCTGCCGTCTTTCCAGCTTCCTGACGGGCAGGTATAACCGATGGCATCGTCCTGCCTGTTGGTTTCGAAAGACACCGGCCCGCTAGCTGCAGGGATGCGGAATTCCCGCATGAGTCCGTAGCCGTCGGCGGTCGCGCGGATGAGCTCATACACATCCAGCCCGTTGACCGTGTAGTGAAATTCGGGGTATTTTTCCACCAGCCGGTAGCCCTTCCATTTGACAACGGGTGGGGCGGTTTCGTCGCCCACATGCAGCGGGTAGTCCAGGTTGTCGCGGAAAAAAACATCCCCCAGTATTTTTGCAGAGGCATCGAAGTGCCCCTTCCAGAGATCGGTATTGTCGATGAAACCGCCTTTCCACGCAAAACGAAGTTTACAGGTACCTGCGTCCCAGCAATACGACAGCTCCGCGGGCAATCGCACCGCAATGGCTGCCGGGCTCGCGCCCTCGATAAATACGCGGTACAGGTACGGAGGCACCAGCGCGTAGGGATGCGGCGATTCAGCGGTAGTATCATGCCCGGCATGCATATTTTGGGCAGTAGCCGCGGTACTATCGGCGCGGCGTGATGCAGGAATATTGATATCCGAAGCCAGCGGAGGCATAACGCCATCCTGGCTCACGTACATGACGCCAAACATCACGAAGCCATGTCCCGGGTACGTACACACATAAGGATATGCGCCGGGTTGTGCCGGCGCCTGGAAGCGGACCGATTTCGTTTGTCCGGGAGAAACCACCGGCACGGCACACAACACCTCGTCCATGTTAGGGGTGTAGTTGAGCTGCGGGCCTTTTTCAGCGAGTTGAAGGGCGGCGTTGACAACAGCCAGCCGCGCGCCCGGTTTGGTGACCAGCACGTTGTGGCTCATATCGTCCATATTGGTCAGTGATAACGTCACTGCAGCACCCGGTTTAACGACGAAGCGCACCACATCATACTGCAGACCGGGGATCGCCTTCAGCGAAATGGACAACGTGGAGGCATCGGCGTTACCCTGTGCCCTGACCGACCTGATTAACGGCAATAAAAATATAAAAGCAACGAATATCCTGTACATAGTTTACAACAGTTGATCTTCAAAAGCTACCGGTACGGCTGATCGTGCCAGCCGCCATCCTGTAATGAAAGTATATAGAATCATTAAATATTCCCTGCTATTTTTTCAGATCCGCAACATCCTTTTCGCATTGCCCGAGCGCAGCAATTCCCTGGTGGCAGGATCCGCCTCGGTATCACGCAGTGACTCCAACCGCAACTGGCCCGTCAGGTAATCCTGTAAAGGCGAATGTGTACCAAATGCAAAACGCCCGGTCCCTTGCGTTTTAAGCAGGCTGCCGAGGTCGGTGAGCGAACGCCCGGAAGTGTCCATGATCACATCGGCGTTTTTAAAAATGGCCGCGGCTGCGGGCTCCAGCTGCAGGCTGTTGGCCGGGTTCAGCATGATAAACCGGGCGTCGGGCACCGCCTTGATGATGGGAAAAATATCTTTCAGCGCCCATTCCGGTTTTGGCGTACCCACCACGTAGTCGATGTCCATCCAGGACCGTTGCCGGCTGTCTACCATGCGGGTGGCAAAGGCCACCGGCACGTCCAGGTCTCGGGCGCGTTGTACCAGCTCTACCAACAGCGGCTCAGTGATTGGGTAATCATGGTATTGGGGATACACCCGCACGCCCTTCATGCCCAATTTAGTGATGCTGTAGGCGAGGTCTTCGCGCCAGCCGGCATAAATCGGATTGATGACCGCGAAGGGAACAAAACGATCCGAATACTTCCGCATGGATTTGATCTCATCATATAACTCCTGGTTGGCTGACTGTGTATTTTTATAAAAGACGCCATGCAGGCTGCTGATCACCGATACATTGACACCGAATGTATTCATACGATCCAGCAAAGCGGCGCAGGTATTGTATTTCAGTTGGCGGAAGGGCCAGTGGCCTATGTAGGCATTGATATCAATCAACATGACGGCCTCCTTTTTTTAACAGGTTGTTGTAATTGTCGAAGAACACTTTTTGCTTTTGCCTGTCCGTCAGGTTGGAAGACAGCACCGTTCCGACGCTTTGGTAGTAACTGTTATCGGATGCGAAGAACAACCTATCCTCACCAAGCTGCTCCACCACGAAGTCGATCATCCCCTCTTCGTTGTTGCTGCCCGACGTATCCACGTAAATATTCGGTATGTCGCGGAAGAGCTTGCACTCATATTCCCAGTCGCCACCCCCGCCTGTATGCGCATAGTGAAAATTGCCTTCGGGGTATCGTTTTGCGATGTCGACGAAATCCTCCGGGATGGACGTATTGGGTGCCTTGTAGCCGTTGTATTTCATGCGATATCCACCGACACCCAGCTGGCATTCGGCATGTGAGAAAATAATCATTTTCAGGTCGATTAATTTTTCGATGATCGGGAAGTACAGGGGGTTGTTGATCTTCACCTGGTAATACAATTCGCCCGGGCCGATCATACCTACATCCATGCAGCGTTTTATCTCATCCAGCGATTCCTGGCGGTATTCCGGGTTGAGCACGAAACCGCCGACCAGCTTGTCCGGGTATTTTTTTATGGCTTTGATGGTAAGGTCGTTGTACTCGCGGAACTGTTGCGGGGTGCCAGGAAAGATACTGAGGTAACGCGAGATAAACTGCTTGTCGATGCCCAGCCGTTCACCGTAATCAAGTTGCTCCTGCGGGCTGTTTTCCTCGAAATAAATATGCGCATGTGCATCGATCTTGCGGTACTTCATGCAATCTTTCATGACGTCGTATCTGGCCGGTGCATGAGGGGTCTCACGGTCATCTGTAACCGATTTCGCGGACAGGCGATTGCCAAACAACAGCGTCGCCGCGGTACCGGCCGAATTGGAAACAAACTTTCTTCGATTCATAGTGGCGTTTGTAAAAGGAGTCCAAAATAGGGTGACTACACAATGTGCCTGAGCTGATCGCGGTTCTCGTATACTTTCATAATGGCGGCGATGATATTGTCCATTTCGGTGCGGTCCGCGAGCAGCGAACCCGAGCCTTCAAAAGACACCATCGTTTCATCCGAGATCCGATCGCAATGGGGCAGCTTCATCCCCGCCTGGTACTCTTTCAGCCTCGTGGGCGTATAGAAACTTTTATATTCTTTCAGGCCGGCAATATGGGCCACCCAAGGTTCGCGGTGCAGGCCGGTACGGATGTACGGCCCCATGGCAACGCCTT
>JBBSSY010000420.1:0-3891 GCA_038241595.1 Chitinophagales bacterium
TGCAGTTCTGTACCTTTTCCGATAAAATCAGCGCTGGCCGTGACCAGGAAGTTGCCGGTCATTTTTTTCCAGACAAAATAAAATTCATCGCTGCCAAACCAGATATTGTTGCCCGCGCCTTCAACGGTATATTCCTGCGTAGCGGCATTGTAGGTGGCCGAGCCGGGGTGCACCACTTTGCCTACATCCGACTGCCCGTCAAACTGCCCGATCTTTGTTTGAGCGAGCATGCGAAGAGACGTTGCTAACAACAGCGAAGCTGCAATCAAAATAGAGATCTTGTAATTCATACAGCAATATAAATAAGTTTGTGGTTTGTAGTTTATGGTTTATGGTTTTTCTTCTTCTTAAAGTTGATTGCCAAAGGCACGTCATTGTTCGAGGGCCTGCAAGGCCGGCATAGTCGGTATTTCCCCTACCTTCACCCCATGAATGCCAAAGAAGTTTACATCGTCTCCGCCGTTCGCACGCCCATTGGCAGTTTCGGTGGTATGTTCAGGGATGTCCCGTCCACCCAACTGGGCGCAATTGCTATCAGTGCCGCCATAAAAAAAGCCGGCATCAGCGGCGACGTGGTCAACGAATTGATCATGGGCTGCGTACTGCAGGCAAACCTGGGCCAGGCACCGGCGCGGCAGGCGGCGAGGCTCGCCGGATTACCAGACAATATCCCCTGCACAACCGTAAATAAAGTGTGCGCCAGCGGTTTAAAAGCGGTGATACAGGGCGTACAAAGTATCTTGCTTGGCGACAACGACGTGGTCATTGCCGGTGGAATGGAAAATATGAGCAGTGTGCCCTTCTACGCGCCTGCCATGAGATGGGGCAACAAATATGGCAACACGCAAATGATCGATGGTCTGCACAAGGACGGTCTTACGGACGTATATAAAGATTATGCAATGGGCTGCGCCGCCGACCTTTGCGCCGGCCAATACAACATCAGCCGGGAAGAACAGGATGCGTTTGCCATTGCCAGTTATCAACGAAGCGCGGCGGCCTGGCAGGCCGGGCTCTTTAAAGACGAGGTGGTGCCCGTGGAGATCGCACAGCGAAAAGGCGACCCTGTCATTATTTTAGAAGACGAAGAATATAAAAATGTAAAATTCGACAAGATCCCCGGGCTTAAACCCGCATTTACAAAAGACGGTACGGTAACCGCGGCCAATGCATCAACCATGAACGACGGTGCTGCCGCACTGGTGCTGATGAGCAGGGAAAAAGCTGAATCGCTCGATCTGACACCGCTTGCCCGTATCCGTGGCTACGCGGATGCGGAGCAGGCGCCGGAATGGTTTACCACCTCGCCGGCAATTGCGGTACCAACAGCCATTGGAAAAACGGGACTTTCCATCGCAGACATCGATTACTTTGAACTGAACGAAGCCTTCAGCGTGGTAGGTATTGTTAACACCCGTTTGATGGAACTTAACCCGGAAAAAGTAAACGTGCATGGCGGTGCCGTAAGCCTCGGTCACCCGTTGGGTTGCAGCGGTGCCCGCATCCTGGTAACACTCGTCCATACGCTGCTTCAAAATAAAGCGCGTTTTGGTGCTGCCGGTATCTGCAACGGTGGTGGTGGCGCCTCGGCCATCGTTGTGGAAAATTTAACAGGCCGGGTACCTGCGTTTGGTCTAAAACGGTAAATTGCACCTCATGAAAAAGGTCCTCGGTTGCCTGCTAATCTTGTGTGGTACGATACATATTTCCTTCGCCCAAAAATCAATGACTGCCGGCATATGGGGCAAATGGCTCTTCTTATCCGCTTCCGAAAACGAACTGGGTAAAATAGCCGACAATCAATTGCCTGATCTTATCTTCCCGGACTCCGCCTTCACCGTTTCAGGCTCCATCGGTTGCAACAAAATGAATGGTTCGTATGAGATAGAAGGGGAACAGTTTATTTTCGGCCCAATGGTAAGCACCTACAAGGCCTGCCCAGATATGTCCATAGAAAATTTCCTCAACCGCTTTCTGCCGCGCGTGGGTTATTACCGCATAGAGAATGACCGGCTTTACCTCTACGATAAGGACGACCGAACCAGGTATATCATTTATCGCCGCAACACAGCTGGTCACACCACCTAACCTTTTATCTTTTCGGCTATGGATCACCGTTCGATCAGCATTCGGTTCGCCGACTCAAAAGACGCGGCACTGATTGCAGCAATTAGCAGGACCACATTTTACGACACTTTTGCGGCCTCGAATACCGCCAGTGATATGGAACTCTTTTTGAAGGAGCAGTTTACCACCAGTTCACTGATCGCCGAAGTGTCGGTGAAGTCGAATATTTTCCTGCTTGTCTATTGTAACGACAGCGTGGCCGGTTATGTTAAATTAAGGGATGTTCAAAAACCACGCGGGCTGGAGGCTTTTTCTGCCATGGAGATTGCCCGTATTTACGTGATCAGGGAGATGCTCGGACAAGGCATCGGCAAAATGCTGATGCAGTTCGTCGTTGACCTGTGCAGGCAGCGGACCTATGACGTCATTTGGCTGAGCGTCTGGGAAAAGAACCAGCGTGCGTTCGACTTTTACACCAGCTGGGGCTTTACTATTTTTGATCAGCAGGTATTTGTGCTGGGGAAGGATCTGCAGAACGACTGGCTGATGCTGAAGATGCTGTAATAATTTTCGAGGAATTCTTTTTACCGATCGTATCAATGATTTGCATGGCATGTACCCTGCTGTTTTCAATGAACAGGCTATGGGTATCCATGCCGCCGCAGATTACCCCGGCCAGGAAAATATTGTCAACATTGGTTTCATGTGTCAGCGGATCATAGGCCGGTCGCCTGACTGCATCATCGGATAAATGGATACCGATGTCTTCAAGGAAATGCAGGTTTGGCTGGTAACCGGTCAGCGCAATTACCCAATCGTTTTCGCCTGTAACAAGGCCATCCGGCGTGAGGATATCCACTTCATGCTCGCGGATCGCTGCCAGCGTGGAATGATAATAAGCCCTGATGGACCCTTCCTTGATCCGGTTCTCAATATCCGGCCGAACCCAGTATTTGACCCGTTCGCCGATCTGGCTTTTTCTTATTACCATGGTCACCTCGGCTCCCTTGCGGAAAGTTTCCAGCGCGGCATCTACCGCCGAATTCATGGCGCCTACCACGAGTACTTTCTGGAAAGCATAAAAATGAGGATCGGAATAATAATGGCTTACTTTAGGCAGGTGCTCACCCGGCACGTTCAGCAGGTAGGGAATGTCGTAAAAGCCGGTCGCGATAATGATGAACCGGGAGAAGTATATTTTTTTGGAAGAATGCACGCGAAAACCTTCCCTTACCTGCTCCACCCGTTCCACCTTTTCAAACAGATTTATTTTTAACTGGTAGGAGAGCGCCACGCGCCGGTAATATTCCAGCGATTCGTTCCTGGTGGGCTTGATGTTGTTTGAAACAAAGGGCACACCACCGATCTCCAACCGTTCGGAAGTTGAGAAAAACGTCATGTTCACCGGGTAGTTGTAGAGGGAATTTACCAGGCATCCCTTTTCGAGCACCACGTAATTGATCCCTGCTTTTTGCGCCTCCAGGGCACAGGCCAACCCGATCGGACCACCACCCACGATCACCAGGTCTATTGCTGCCTGTTCCGTCAAATTCATTTCCATCTTATGATTCTTTCGTTCAAAGATAGCGGTATTTACCGCGCGATCGGCCGGTGATCGATGAACCCCCGACAGTCGCCTGCAGCACATAAGATGATTTGCTTATTTCACTTACAACCAATATTTTTGCCACTCGCTAAACTACACATAATGAGACAAATTGCTTTCAGAGAAGCTTTACGGGAGGCCATGAGTGAGGAAATGAGACGTGACGAGAACGTGTTTCTGATGGGAGAGGAAGTGGCGGAATATAACGGCGCTTATAA
>JBBSSY010000421.1:0-3869 GCA_038241595.1 Chitinophagales bacterium
AAGTGGGCACGAGGTTACTGGCGAGATATCCGCCGATCTGTTCCTGCGGCCTGCCCCAGCGCTGCGTACTAAAACCTGCGACAGCACTAAGCTGGTGGTCACCAAAAGTTTTATCATAGTTAAAGAAACTCTCGTGCAGCCAGTTCCATGCGATGGAAGAATTGAAATAGGATTGGATCTTTTCATCCGTGCTGCGTACAAATGCCGGATAGAATTCGGTATCGCGGGAGTAGTCGAAATCAACACCGAAATTAGCCCGGTATTTTAGATTCGGCAGCAGTTTAACTTCCAGGTAATTAAACGCATTACCACGGAGGCTTCGTTTTTTTACATCCATGGACGTATATTCAAAAAGCGGGTTCTGCCTGCCGCGGTAACTGTCCGTATTGTTTAAAAATGTGCCGTCGATTTCATAGATGGTGCTGAAAGGTGCTTTTGTTAGCAGCACCCCAATCAGCGCATTTTCGAAACCCTGGTCAATATTTTTTTGTACGTCGTATGACATGCTGGTACGTGTGCCCAGCGTTACCCGGTCGTTGAGGCTATGATCTATATTCAGACGGGTATTGAAGCGCGTAAATTCGGTGGTGCGGATAACGCCCTTCTGGCTGAGAATGCCGGTGTTCCAGTATATTTTTGTTTTGTCGGAACCCGCAGCTACGGCCACGTTTACCTGGTCTCTCACCCCGGTTCGGTACATGATCTCCTGGAAATTATTGTTGTTATAGAACTGCTGATTCAACGTATCCATGATCGCACGGTCGCCGATGATGCCATGAAACATTTCATATTTCAGCCGCTCATTCGTGGTGGCTACGGGCATGATGCGCGCATTGGTGTAACCGCGCATGTAGTTGACATTGATCTTGGATTCACCTTTTTTTCCACTCTTGGTCGTAAGAATCACGACACCGTTTGCAGACTTCGATCCATAGATCGCCGCCGAAGAACCATCTTTTAGCACCTCGATGGAACTGATATCATTGGGATTGATATTATCGATATTTTCCATCGCCTGGCCATCTACGATATAAAGCGGATTGGCACCTCCGTCGAATGTGGAAACACCGCGGATGCGCATCGACGCGTTGTCACCAGGCGCCCCGGAAGACGTGGTGATCTGCACACCCGCCATCTGCCCCTGTATCGCCTCGAAAGCGTTTGTGGGTGAACGTTGGGATATTTCATCAGTATTGATGGAAACGACCGAGCCGGTAATATTTTTCTTCTTCGAAGTTCCATAGCCGATTACCACCACATCATTCATGGTTTCCGCCATCGATTTAATCTGTACAATGAGCGACAGCACGATGCCTTCTTTGATGTTATAACCGGTGAGGGTTTGATTTTCATAACCAACAGCAGAAAAATTAAAGCTGTAAGGGCCTCCCGAGGGCACACGAGAAAATGTAAATACACCGGCGCTGTCTGTACTGGCACCGGAGGTAAAATTGTTCCTGGTGTTGCGGATGATAACCGATACGCCATCAACGGGTTCATTGTTATTTGTCTGCACAATGCCTTTTACCTCATTCGTTTTCTCCTGTGCCACCAGCAACGCTGCGGGCAAGAGAATTACGCCAATGAGGTTCAGCAGCAGGAACCGAAATCGGGGTTTACTCAATTTCATATAGCAGCATTTTAAATGTATGTTTGCATTCAATTCATACATGGCCGGCAGGCAATAACCGGCCAGGCCGCGAAGTTTCAGCCAGTCTGTGGTTCAAAAAAAATGTGGATCCCCCTTAGTAGTTGTAAGCCTGGATGATATTATTTTTTTATAATATACTTATTCTCCTTCTTTGTCATTTTCAGATCATTAAGCCTGGTTATCTGCGTGAGTATACGCTCCAGTGAATCGCTTTTATTAAAAGTCCCTATCAAATATGTCTTAGAAAAATCGCTTTTTGAGTATTCGATATCGACTTCATACATTTCTTCCAATTGTTTAAATACCTCATCCAAGGGCCGGTTATTAAACATAAACCATGATTCACGGCCCAACTGAGGGTGCCCGGGGTTGTCCAGGGGAACGGGTATCTTTGCTTTCCTCGTTGTGACGGTAGCAGGAGGTGTCGTAACAAATGACCTTACCGTTCCGCCCAGGCTGTTCCTGTTATACACAAACTCCTGCGTTGGATATAAATAATAATCTTGTTTCATTTTAATCATCGCTTCTGCAGAAGTCCGTATCACCACCTTTCCTTCGTATAACCTGACGGTGATCGTTTTGTCCTTTTCAATATGCGTCACCGTGAATTCGGTTCCCAATGCCGTTGTTGCGATGTCACCGCTATATACCGTGAATGGCCTTGATGCATCCTTATATATAGTAAACCTTGCCTTCCCTACCAGCGAAAGTTCCCTGGTATTTTTGCCGCTCTGCTCCTTATAAGTGAACTTGCTTTTTGGTGAAAGCCTTACCAGGGACTGATCGGGGAGTTCGATCGCTTTTACGCTATCCGTTGTATTGTCTGCCGCGAGTTCAAACGCACGCCTTGAATTTTCATGTACGACTATTTTTTTCTGACCAATAACATTGTCACCATTTCGGTAATGCATACCCACACTTATTCCCAAAACGATCATGATGCTTGCGGCAATACTGATCGCGCGCTTTAGCGTAAACAGGGGGAATGTTGATTCGTGCTCAGGTTCTGAATCATATAGCGGAATGATATTACTTCGTTTAGAAACATGTTCTTTTTGGAACATCTCCCATTTCTGATCAATATCGATTTTGTGAATTCCATCCATTATGCCGGTTAGCTTCTCACTGTCCACCAGGTTGTCGTAATACAGGCGGTTACCGTCATCTGCCTCGAGCCAGGATGCAACCATTTCTTCCTCATCCCCGGTGCACCATTTCAAGAAATATTTTACCAACAAATCGTCTTGTAATTGCTCTGGATGCATCTATATTAGTTTATACGGGCGAGTAGACTTTTACCCCTACAAATAAGAAAAGATTTTTATTGGCTGATAAAAATACCGAAGAGAACATACGTAGCGTAACCTGCCAATTTGTTCTTAAGCTTTGCCAGGGCACGACTCATCTGGGTTTCAACCGTCTTTACGGAGATCTGTAGCCGGGTAGCGATCTCGTGATTTTTTAAACCATCAAAGCGGCTAAGTTGGAAGACTATTCGCATTTGGAGCGGTAATTGCGAAATTGCTTCATGAATATCGGTTATCATCTTTTTCTCGTCCACCTTGCCAAATTCAGCTGCAACAGAGGCTGATGTAATACTGCGGAAGTGGTCGGCATGCTGTTGTTTGACCTTGTTATGACGGATGATGTCGATGCAGTTATTATTCACAATGGATATCAGGTACGTCTTTTTTGCCACGTTCCTGGTAATGGCATGGCGGTTTTCCCAGAGTTTAACAAAGGCGCTGTGTACCGCTTCATTGGCAAGATCCAGGTCGAAGTTGAATTTCATTTGGCAATAGGCACAAAGACTTGCATAGTTTTCTTTGAAGAAGATCTCAAAGCTGTTCTGGTCGAATTTGGCTTCCGCTGCAGGTGCTGGCCCATGGCCACGCTTTGTTAGCTTGTCTGGCGAATTGTTAAGCAATCGTTTGTTTTTAAAGGGTGATTCTACACCAATTTAAAAAAAAACATAGACAATTATACATTTTTATTCCCGCTTGTCGACATTACTAACGTTTTCTGATCATACGGTGACCGGTGTAAGCTGAAGAAAAAACGAGAAGTAAAGGAAAATTTTTCTTATTGCCCGCTGGTCGTCATTAATCTTGTTGATGACGGGCACCGCTTCTTTGAGGTGTTTTATTCCCTCCATCTGGCCATCGTGTACGCCGCGCATTCCGAGCGAATAGATCGCGTTGATTCCATTACTTTGTAT
>JBBSSY010000422.1:0-3857 GCA_038241595.1 Chitinophagales bacterium
GCCATCAGCCCATCCATGGCACCGCGTTGAAAGATGCAAACAAGCACTTTCTTTTTTTTTATAGAGATTAATTATCTTGTTCGTTTCTGCAGCACGTGCCACAAAGCCGGGCACGCCGCCGACACTGATTCCAAAAAGGGCAAGCCCGCCCGATTTTAAAAAACCCCTTCTTGATGTCATAGTAAATGATTGAGTCGTGTAATAATTACCTCCGCTGGAACTCGGGCGAACCAATGATGATGCCCACGACCTGCGACAACATGGAATTGTTGCCCGCCGCAACGGACAGTGCGGCGGTCTTTTTTCCAGGCTTTTTAACCGGGTCGAACATCTCGTTCTGCTCCCCACTCCTCATCGAAGCGTTTTTTGTCTCTATGGCGGCAGGTTGTTGCGGAACGGCATTTTTGTCGGCAGCCGCATCAACTTTCTTTACCAGGTCGGGGTCGTTTAACAGTGGCGTCAACCTTTTCACCGTTGCATCCAGTTTGCGTTCCGGCATCAGCAGTTTGCTAAAACTCGACAATGCCGCTTCGGCACTTTCCGGTTCATGCTGGTGATTCAGTGCCAGCAGGTTGAAGCTGACACCAGGTATTCGTTGGGAAGCCAGGGCGAGCCCGAAGTTCATCCGGTTTAACAGGGCACCTGTGTTGATCCAGTATTGTCCTTTGTCAGGAAAACCCGTCGGTGCCTGGTAGTAATACATTTTCTGACCCATTTTTGTAACCCAGTGATACAACTGGTACGGCTGGGAAATGCCGGCGTTCAACCCACGAACGGTGCTGATGACCAGTTCGAAGGGTGATTTCGTTTTCTGACGGAGGGAAGCAGCACTCCAGAATTCAGGCGAAGCGGCCATCGTCATCAGCACCTGCCTGATATCGCCATCATGATCCTTGAAGGATTTCGCCATTTTATCAACGAGGCTTTTAGGTGGGTTATCGCTTACAAAACGCACTGCCAGCTTCTGGGATATGAACCTTGCAGTAGCCGGATGGTGTGCCAGCATGGAGAGCAGGCGTTTGCCTTCCTCGTATCCGCCGTTGGCGGGGAAGCGCTGGCCAAGAACCACCTTTTCCTTGTTGTCGTGACGGTTGGGTGTGAAAAGAAAATCACCTTTATGTACAAACCCGCGGGCAGCGAGGTTCGATTCGCCGATGCGATCCACTGCTTTTCGCATAGCGGCAACGGCTCCGTAGCTGCCCATTGGGAAAACGGTCCAGCCGGTCAAAACCCGGGCCGCTTCTGTTACATCCTGTTGCGTATAACCGCCATCGACGCCGAGGGTATGCAGTTCCATCACCTCCCGGGCATAGTTCTCGTTCAGTCCGGGTGCCTTTGCCGCCTTAATCTTTTTGCGCAGCATTTGTTTTTGCGAGGCGGAGTCCTCCATGGAATCAGGTGACCTGGCCGCCAGTTTTTTTCGATACGGCTGGCTTATTTGTCCCGCGGAACTTGTGTCGGCAGAGGCACTGCTGAAATTATCGAGGTACATCAGCATGGCAGGGGATTGAGCGGTAGCCACCAGCAGGTTTTCAAATTTATCGAACACATGTGGCCGGATCACAGTGGTCTCATACGACGGAATAAATTTGGCACAGTCATTTTTGGTGACGGATACATTAAAATGATTGAACCAGAAGTCGGTCAGCACTTCTTCCAGCTGGTTGCTGGCATAAGCGGCGCGAATTATTTTCTGGTTGGCTAGCTGGCGGTATAGTTCCTGTGGGGGTCTGAAGCCTTTCTGTAACATATATGCGGCGAGTTGCCGGCGGTACAGGCCCTTATCTGATTTATCGACAGAATCCTTGTTAATCACCTCTTCATCGATGGCCATACGCAGCACCCGCGCCGGACGCGGGTATGTATCCAGGATCTCGGTGTTCGACATGTTGATGATATCGTAATCGGCCAGCATGGCGTTCAGCGAGTCTTCGGGCAGGTCACCCTGTAGTTGCCGGCTGAGCCATTTTTCCAGACCCATGGCTGCCACCGCCTCTACCTCACCCGGTTTTGCACCAAAAGTAAAACGACTGAGCAAGTGCGCCGCCGCCTGCTGCGCGGTGAGACCCGCTTTCTTATAGGGCAATGACAGCGCCACCTGTGGATGATCAGGCAGGTGATACCACGATGATAAAACAACAGTACCAGCAACTATCAACAGAACAGCCAACAGGGAGCGACGTGATGCTTGCATGGTACTATTTTTAACAATTACAAATTACGATCTTGCGGGAAGGTACCGGCGACTTCCATGTTATACACTTGTTATCGACGGTAGTATCTACAGACAGCCACACGGGCCATTGGTTTAATGAAAGATATGACCGCCAGGAGATTGGAATTGAACGGGTAAAATGGGATTATATTTCAGCGTAGGGATACACAAAAGTGCCAGGTGTAAACAGATCAGGAGTTGTTATACATTTTTAACACCACTTCACGCAGTGCATTTCCTTTCTCGGAAACGATGAGTTCAATCATTTCAGCCAGGGCAGCGGGCTGCACCCAGTCGCGCGGATCAATACCGGGCATGTTTTGCCGGTTGGGTGGCGTGTCGATAATACTCGGAACGATCACCGTCGCGGTGACATCCTTGCCGCTGGCATCGGCATTGATAAATTCTGCCAGTTTAAACAGCAGGGATTTTGACAAAGAATAGGCAACCATATCTTTCCCGGCGGATGCGACAATGGCCGGCCTGGCCCCGATGTAAATAAGCCTTCCGCGTTTCTTATCCATCATATGTTGGTACACGGCATGCGTGACCGAATAGGCTGTATCGAAGTTCATAGCCAGTTGTGTTCGGATATCATCCAGGCTGGTGGAAGGGATATCACCCATGGCAAAGCCACCCGCAAGCATAACCGCTGCATCGATTTGCTCATATTGCCGAATTGCCTCAGAAACAAAGCCAGCGGTGGCATTTTCATTAGTGAGGTCTACCACGCTCACCTGCTGGTTTGCGTGTTCGGGCATACCAACTTTTGCTTGTTCATTCCGAACGGTGGCCAGCACGCGGTATCCCTTATCCAAAAATGTATATGTCACTTCCGCGCCGAGGTTGCCGTTGGCACCGGTGATGATGATTGTTTTCATGGTAACAATGTAGGTATTTTTACCACCGGGTGGTTCAGAAATCTCTAACACACAATACAAACTATATTACCTTTAAAATCTCAATCAGCTAGCTATTATGAAAAAAATTATCACATTTGTTGCATTCATTGCCCTGGTCGTCACCTGGTCGGCATTTAAAACGCCTAACAAAGACGGCTGGATCAAGTTGTTCGATGGAAAATCGCTGGATGGGTGGAAGGTGGGGGAAAACGCTGCCACGTTTAGCGTCGAAGATGGAACCATCGTCGCGCACGGACCAACGGCACATCTTTTCTATGTGGGTTCGGTGTTAAATCACAACTTTAAGAATTTCGAATTCAAGGCCAGGGTAAAAACAACACCGGGTTCCAATTCCGGTATTTATTTTGATACCGAATACCAGGAAAAAGGCTGGCCCTCAAAAGGGTACGAAGTCCAGGTCAACAATTCTCACACAGACTGGCGCCGCACCGGCAGCCTGTATTCCATCCAGGATGTTAAGGAAGTGTATGTAAAAGACAACGTGTGGTTTACCGAATCCATCATAGTAAAGGGAAAAAAGGTCACCATAAAAATCAACGATAAAACAGTGGTTGAATATACGGAACCGGAAAATCTCGATCGACCTGCTGACATGTCAGGCAGGAAGATCTCAAACGGCACTTTTGCGTTGCAGGGGCATGATCCAAAAAGCGTGGTGTATTTTAAGGACATTATGGTAAAGCCATTGCCGGAATAATTGTAAAACAGGTAAGCATGAA
>JBBSSY010000423.1:0-3855 GCA_038241595.1 Chitinophagales bacterium
ATGTACAAAGATGACGGCGTCACGATGCGACTCAATCCTACTGAAGATGTACTGAACGTAAACCCCCTGTATGACGCTTCCTTCCAGGACCGGCTCACGACGTATAACAATATTATCAGCAGCCTGTACACTGAGTTTAAACTGCCCCTTGGCATCACGTTCAGGTCTACGTTTTCACCCCGATTTGAATTTTACAAATACATGAACCACCAATCCGCCGCTCACCAGAACTGGGCATTATTTGGCGGGCAGGTAAACCGCAACCAGCAGGAAACCTACAGCTGGCAGTTGGATAATTTGCTGAAGTGGAACAAGACGATCAACAACATGCACAAGATCGACATCACCATGCTGGCCAATGCAGAGAAATTCCAGAGCTGGCGCAATCAATACAGCATCCAGGGATTTTCACCAACTGACGCGCTTGGTTATCACAACATCAATGCCGGCAGAAGCACCACCGCCCTTGCCACGTCCGATGACCAGTACGAAACCGGCGATGCCCTGATGGCGCGTCTTTTTTATTCGTTCAAAGACAGGTATATGCTCACCATGTCTGTGCGCCGTGACGGCTACTCGGCATTCGGTACCAACCATCCGCGGGGTACCTTCCCCTCCGCTGCGCTGGGCTGGATATTCACCGACGAAAAATTTATGAAAAGTAATTTTCTAACCATGGGCAAGTTGCGCCTGTCATGGGGCGAGAACGGCAACCGCGAGGTGGGCCGTTATGCCGCGCTGTCTGCCATGGGCCTCTCCAAATATGCTTACCAGACGCTGGCCGGCAGCCTCTACGAAAGCAATATCCTCTTTGTAAACACCATGGAAAATGCAGATCTCAAGTGGGAAAAGACCAGGTCGATCAATGGTGGTTTAGATTTCTCCATCAAAAATGGTTTACTCGATGGTTCGATCGAAGTCTACAAACAGCGCACGCTCGACCTGCTGGTAGACAGGGCGCTGCCAAATGTGCTTGGCGTACCCACGGTGGTTTCCAACCTCGGAGAGGTAGATAATAAAGGGCTGGAAATAAACCTGAACTCAAGGATCATGGATACCCGCAATTTAAAATGGCGGGCGAATTTCACGTTCTCGCTCAACCGCAACAAAATCGTTCACCTGTACGGGGACATGGTAGACATCCTTGCCCCTGATGGTAAAGTGATCGGGCGGAAAGAAGGGGACGACATCACCAACCTCTGGTTCATTGGCCATGCGATTGATGAGATATGGGATCCTGTCGTCGCGGGAGTGTGGCAGATCGGCGAAGAAGCCGCCGCGGCCAAACAGGGCCAGTTTCCTGGTGACTTTAAACTGAAAGATGTTGACGGCAGCGGTACGATCAATTACCTGGATCACCAGTTCCAGGGATACCGTGTACCACGTTTCCAGTGGAACCTGCGGCAGGATTTTAATATTTACAAAAACTTCGATCTATCGTTGTCGATTTACTCGCAATGGGGCCACAAGGGCACGTTCAACAATGCAAAAAATAACGACAGGTTATACCCGGACCGTTTCAATTCATACATCACGCCTTACTGGACGCCACAAAACCCGGTAAACGACTGGGCGCGTATCAATTCCTCGGCAGGTGGCGCAGTATTCAATGTGTACCGCGACAAATCGTTCATTCGTTTCAACAACCTCACACTGACTTATTCCGTTCCGGCAGCAATCCTGGAAAAAGTGAAATTCAGTAACCTGAAAATTACAGGCGGCATCCGCAACCTGGGCTGGTGGGCACCGCATTGGGAAGTGGTGGATCCCGAAGCGGCCGTCAGGAGTGGTAATGGTTCGGATACCCCTGAACCGTCGCCCCGGTATTTTACTTTCAGCCTTAACCTGACCCTTTAATCACTGATAAAGCATTTATTATGAAAACGATTACCACCAAGATAGTCACCATATTCGCGGTTATCGCTGTAGTAACGGTGATAGGCAGTTGCAGCAAGGACTGGCTGAAACCCAACCCGCTATCGCTCTTTACACCGGAGACCGCGCTGCTTGATTCCCGCGGTATCATGGGCCTCCTGTCATTTTGTGAAAAAACAGAACGCGCCGAATTTTACACCGGGGACGTGAGCCCGCTGCACACGGAGATGTTGTTCTCCGAAGTATCCGTGCAGGGACAAACGCTTCGCCTGGGGCCCGCACAAAACCTCAACCTGCAGATTACGCCAACGTCTGAATTAAATGCCGACAAATACAATATGATCGGCTGGTTCTGGACGGAGTTTTATCGCGTGATTAAGACAGCCGATATGATCATCGCGCGGATCGACGTGGCAACTTTTAAAGACCAGGCGGAAAAGAACCAGGTGCTGGCCTCGGCCTATTTTCACCGCGCCTATTGCTATTATCGCCTCACGAACCAGTTTGGCGATGTGCCGTTTATTGGCCGCGAAATTAAAACGCCACGACTCGATTTCTTTTCGACCAAGCGGGAAGTAATCCTCGAGAAAATAAAAAAAGACATGGAGTACGCCGTGCAGTGGGCGTCGGACAATGTAGACCGCGGCCGTGCCACACGGGGCGCCTGTTATCACATGCTGACGCAGATCAACCTGGCGCTTGGCAAGTTCGATGATGCCATTAAATCCGCCAATGCACTGATTAACGGTGGCGTGTATTCGCTGATGAAGGCGCCATTCGGCGTGGTACCGGCAGAAGAGGGCAATTACCTGCGTACCCTTGGCATCGTGCGCGACGATATCGTGGCCAGGCTGCATTGGGCACCCAACAAGGCGCTCGCAGCAAACAAGGAAGTATTGTACATGGCGATTTCCCGCGATGAACTGACGGCTTCTAAACTCAATACGGACATCATGCGCAGTATGGTGCCTTTCTGGGGTTCTACCAGTTCCTACCAGATATATACCCCGGATGGAAAATCGCCGAGTATGTCCACCGCCAGGCTGGAAGAATTCCAGTTGCTGGAAACCTTCGGCCGCGGCGTGGGCAATACCCGCCCGACCTGGTACAGCCAGAAAACGATCTGGGATGACCCCAACGACCTGCGCCACAAACGCGGCAACTGGATGCGCATGGAAGACCTGGTGTACAACAACTCGAAAAGCCTCAAAGGCAAGAGCCCGTTTTATGGCAAGAACCTGCAGTTCCGCGATGGGGCCAACAAGGTGCTCGGAGGCGATACCATCATGAACTGGTTCGAATGGCCGCATTACAAGGCATATCAGAACAGCCCGCTGCAAGCGGTACCTACCGGCGGTGCCAACGACATGTACATCTTCAGGCTGGCCGAGACTTACCTGCTGCGCGCGGAAGCGTACTGGTGGAAAGGCGACCTGGCGAATGCCATGGCCGATATCAATGCCGTACGCACACGTGCCGGCTGTGCGCCGTATACCGACGTCAGCAAGATTGACCTGGGTACCGTACTCGACGAACGCGCCCGTGAATTGTTTTACGAAGAGCCCCGCAAAACGCACCTGACCCGCATTTCATACCTGCTGGCCAAAACCGGCAAATCGTTTGGCGGTAAAACCTATACGATGGATAAGTTTGGCACCGACAATTTCTTTTACGACCGCATCATGAAATACAACGATTTCTACAACAAGGGTGTGGTGAATATCAGCGGCGTCGAATACAAGATCAGCCCCTATCATATTTTATGGCCTATCCCGCAGCAGGCTATCAGCGCCAATGTGCAGGGTACCATTAACCAGAATTTCGGGTACGATGGCTTCGGCGGAAATAAGCCCGCGCTGACTGTCATCGATCCGGAAGACGATAATTAATGCGAATGCCCGCGCGGAAATAAAGTCATCAATCACTCAATCAAAGATCTACAAAATCATGAAAACGACTCCTCGACAAACACACACAATC
>JBBSSY010000424.1:0-3855 GCA_038241595.1 Chitinophagales bacterium
GGTATCTGAAAAAAATGCCTGCGCGAGTTTGACCCGCTGTTTCATTCCGCTTGAAAAATAACGGATTTGCTTATGCGCTGCATGCTGCAGGCCGATGCGTTCAATGATCGTCTCCACGTTTAATCCCGGGAGTAACCGTTTGAAGATAAAGTGAAACTCGAGGAATTCTTTGAGGGTCATCTCTTCAATGACTTCCAGGTAAGGTGCCGCCACGGACAAATTCGTATACGCTTTTTGGGGATCGATAATACGACCCTGGTGGGTGTACAACATCTTGCCTTCCGATGAGAGTACTGCTCCGGCGATTACCTGGAGTAAAGTAGATTTGCCGGAACCATTGGGACCGGTTAATGCATAATATGTATTTGGTTCGAAAGTGTAATGTACGTTGCGAAAGATCCAGTCCCGGTTGAAGCGCTTCCCGATATCGGTACAGCTAATCTTCATCGTTGCCGCTGCCTTTTGTAAATCGCTTGATTATACCGCGGCCGCTTTCCCGGATAAAAGTCACGATCTCATCGCGCTCATCGCTTGCAGGCAATTCTTCCTCGATGTATTCCAATGCCTGCGACGTGTTCATGGATTTATTGTAGATGTACCGGTAGATATCAAGAATGTGGTTAATGCGTTCAATGCTAAAACCCCTTCTCTTTAAACCCACTGAATTGACTCCTGCATAACTGAGGGGATTGCGACCCGCTTTGATATAAGGCGGAACATCTTTACCGATGAGCGAGCCTCCACTGATGAATGTATGCTGCCCGATTTGCACGAACTGGTGGATGGCGCCCATGCCGCCGATGATCGCCCAGTCGCCCATCACCACATGCCCTGCCATCTGGGTATTGTTGCTCAGGATGCAATTGTTTCCAACGATGCAGTCGTGTGCAATGTGGCTGTACGCCATGATAAGACAATTGTTGCCAACCTTTGTTGTCCAGCGGTCGCGACTGCCGCGATTAATGGTGACGAATTCACGGATGGTGGTGTTGTCGCCAACCTGTACGGTAGTATCTTCTCCTTCATACTTCAGATCTTGCGGAATGGCAGCGATTACAGCACCCGGAAAAATTCGGCAATTTTTGCCTATCCGCGCGCCTTCCATTATGGTAACATTGCTGCCTATCCAGGTTCCTTCTCCAATCTCCACGTTGTGGTGAACCACGGTGAAGGGGTCAACCTTTACATTTGTAGCCAGTTTGGCGTTGGGATGTATATATGTATGCGGATGAATCATTATGATATTGCTGTATAATTTTTGTCATGTCGCGGAAACTCGATTTTGTCTCTGGTATTGGTTTCCGATCCGGTTCATCCCCTGTCATCCGAACAATGTATCATAGGATAAGATTCATCAAAAAAAAGGCTTTATTGCCTTATTATTGATCTGTTTATCAATATTTAAGGTCTTTTAACAAGTTGCGCAACCAGGTTCGCCTCTGTGCAGACCTTGTTACCTACAAAAACGGTACCGCGCATTTCGCAAATTCCCCTGCGTATCGGTGCTACAAGTTCCATACGCAATAACATCGTATCACCTGGTACTACCATCTTTTTAAACTTGCAGTTGTCGATTTTCAGGAAATAGGTATCATATTTTCCTTTCTCCATCAAGGCATTGATGGCAAGAATTCCACCTGTCTGTGCCAGGGCTTCCACTTGCAGTACGCCCGGCATAATCGGGTTGCCGGGAAAGTGACCAACAAAGAATGGCTCATTGAAGGTGACGTTCTTAACGCCGACGATGGTTGTTTGGGTGAGTTCTATAATTTTGTCAACCAGCAGGAATGGGTAACGATGTGGCAGCGTTTGTTCAATTTCCTGGCAGTTGTAGATGGGTTCGCGATTGGGGTCGTATATAGGGACATTCTTTACCTGCCGGCGTTTTTTGATATGATGTTTGATCTTTTTGGCGAACTCTATGTTGGAGCTGTGGCCCGGGCGGTTTGCAATGATCCTGGCTTTGATGGGATAACCGATGAGTGCCAGGTCACCAACGATGTCCAGCAGCTTGTGCCGGGCCGGTTCATTGGGGAAGCGCAGTTCAAGATTATTAAGGTAACCTTCACTTTTTACTTCCATCTTGTCCCGGTTAAAAGCTTTGGCCAAACGGGCCATCTCATCTTTCGTAACCGGTTTGTCAACAACAACAATAGCATTATTAATATCGCCGCCTTTGATGAGGTTGTTGTCAATAAGCATTTCCAGCTCATGGAGGAAACAAAAAGTACGACAGGGAGCGATCTGTAATTTGAATTCCTGCAAATTTTTCAGGTCGGCATGTTGGGTACCCAGTACCGGCGAATTAAAATCGATGAGTGTAGTGATTTTGTAGTCATTCGAAGGCATCGCCACCATTTCGACCCGTTTCTCCTCGTCGTAATAATTGATATTTTCATCCAGCTGGTACCAAACTTTGTCTGCAGCCTGTTCTTCTACGCCCGCTTTTTCGATGAGATCAGTAAATGGTTTGGAACTGCCATCCATGATGGGGATTTCAGGGCCGTTGATGGTTATCAAGACATTATCTACCCGCATGCCTACGAGTGCTGCCAGGATGTGCTCGATGGTGCTTACTTTGGTACCATTTTCTTCGATGGTAGTTCCGCGTGCAGTATCTGTCACTAAATCGCAATCCGCCTTGATGGTGGGTTGCCCCGGCAGGTCAATTCTTTGAAACTGGAAGCCAAAACCGGGACTGGCAGGTTTTAAGATCATATCAACGAAAGCGCCGGTATGAAGACCTGTACCGGAGATGCTCACTTCCGAACCAATAGTATGTTGCCTGTCAATATTAAAGTTTAATTCCATGCAGTTTTTGTTCAGTCGCGCAAAGATAATTATTCGGGCGTGAAATAACTTTATTACAGCAAAATTGAATAGAGAAGTGCTCCGGGGCCGCTGGACCTACAGCCTGATATAATTTTTGTATGCAAAAAGCTGTCTGCCAGTCTGTTTCTGTATGAAGTATAACAGCTTCTCCTTCAACGTCATATTGTTTTTTTTCGGCTCATACGTAAAAGTCCAGCCAATGTTTTTCACCCTTTTTTTCATCACGGCGGGATGACTGTCAGAAAATGGTTCCAGCACGTCGATCAGGCTGGTGTAATCGTACCCCTTTTTATTTTCTTCTGCATATTGTTGCAGCGAGGCATCATCTGCATGCCAGCGTTTGCCAAACTCCACCCGTTTCTTTATTTGTATCGAAGGATCTTTCACATAGCTGTAATGGAAAATGGTGGCAGCCAATAATTTGACGTGCAGTTTCACCCCTTTTTCCTGCAAATAGTTCTGTGGCTGCTGAAATCGACGGAATCCCTGTGAATCAAGGTAAGACCTGATGGCGGGATCATTTCGAACAATGCGGATCTCCTTGTTGTGGTAACGCCTGCTGGGAGCCACATGGTTGTAATCGCCGAAGAAATTTAGAAAATGCAAGAGGAACCCTTCCACCTGCTTATTGGCCAGCCCGGATTCCATGGCCTGTTTCAGGCAGGGCAGGTCCTTTTCATGAATGACTTCATCTGCCTGGATGTGAAAACACCAGTCACCGGTGCAGTGGTTGAGGCCAATATTGGCCTGTTGCGAAAAAATATAACCCCCTTTTCTTGAGTTTTCGTCCCAGACGGTGTCGACAATTTTAATTTTCGGGTTATTAAGCGCTTCTATGGATTCCCTCGTGCCGTCATTTGAATCGCCCACCACCATGATGAATTCATCACATATTGGCAAGATTGATTGTATGGATTCAAGAAACGGGTAATCAAAGGTGATTCCATTCCGAACATAAGAAAAGCCGCTTACCCTCATGATAGTATATTAAATTAAAAAATCGAACGGGAGATGCACGCCTTA
>JBBSSY010000425.1:0-3853 GCA_038241595.1 Chitinophagales bacterium
GGCTTTCTTGTTTTCTTTTTATCGATTTCTTTTTATTGATTTCCCCGCCGAGGTCACCGCGGTACGTTCTTTAACCGTCAGCTTCACTGCGCGGGACCCGGCGGAATTTGTCTGAACTGTGATTTAAATGATTAGTTGATGGACTATGATCCTTATATCTTACAACCCGCCGCCTCCCGCCGCCTTCCTATTTCCTGGCACCTCCTTCTTTCTTCCTCGCACGTCCGTCTGCCTTCCTCCCGCCTTCAGCCTCCTTCCTCCCAGCCTACCACCTGCCACTCTCCCGCGCTCTGCTACCATTTCATCTTGATTACCTCCGAACCGGCAAGCAGGTAAGCGCCGGCGCCGTACACTTCCCAGCTGTCCGCTGTGAAGTTCATGCGCGGATCGGCACCGATCGGCTGTACCCAGCCCACTTTGCCTTCCGGCGTCACCAGGGTGTTCAGGCCCTCCCAGGCTTTTTTCACCACGGGGGTATACTTTTGTTTGTCCAGCAGGCCGTTGTTTATGCCCCAGGCGAGTGCGTAACAGAAAAAGCCGGTGCCACTGCCTTCACCACCGGGATACGATGCGGGGTCGAGCAGACTGGCACGCCAGAGACCGTCCGCGGCCTGCAGCGTGATGACCTTTTCAGCCATCTCGTGATACAGGTTCAGGTAATACGCCCGGTTGGAATAATTTTTTGGCAGTTCTTCAAGCACCCGTACCAGCCCGCCCATTACCCAGCCATTGCCGCGCGACCAGAAAATGCGCTTACCGTTGGCTTCTTTCTTTCCCTCGCCGCTGGCGCTGAGGAGATAACCGGCGTCCCGGGCGTAGAGGTGTTCCTCCTTGTTGTACAACAGGTCAGTCGTTTCTTTAAACAGGGTATCATTGAGTCGAAAGTAGTCGGGATTCTTTAAGGTAACACCAAGTTTGACCAAGGTGGGCGGTGCCATAAACAGCGCGTCGCACCACCACCAGCGGATGCCGTGGGCAGCAATCTCAGGCCCGGGCACAGTGCGCATTTTTTGTACCGTATCGATCGTTGGCTGAATCATTGACCAATCTTTTTTTATCCGGAACATATCGATATAGGTCTGGCTGATCGCAATGTCGTCCGCATGGTCATAGCGACGGCCAGGAAGCCAGCGCATTCTTTCGCCCATCGCCATCAGCGAGTCCTCGATCATTTTTGATTTGGTGGTTTTGTAGGCGGCGGTAACACCGGCGTAGAATGCGCCGTTTGTCCATTCGTTTGCGACATGTTTCGGGTTGTTCAACTGCCATTGCGTTACCTTGATCATCGACGCTTTGATAAAATCCTTCTTGAAAATGTCAGGTACGGGGGCGGGCCAACCAATATGAACCGGTGCCGGTGGATCAACCGGTTTCCCGTGCCCGGCCAACAAAGGGGTAGCCATACATACCAACGACAAAAGTAATCCCGTCACCAGGCCCGCGGGCAACAAAATATATTTTTTTTTCATGGATAAACAATTAAATTTCTTCGGAACTGAGTAAAGCGCCGTAAATGTATGCCCTTTGGTTTTGTATACCATAGTGATCAAGGCAAAAGTTTGTCACCGGTTTTGAAAGTTTTACAACGATCGGGCATAAAACACGAAACATATGTGGTAACGGCCCAAAAAAAAAAAACCGTGCAGGTTGCCCTTACACGGTTTTAAGAAATTGTTGTGGCCGCCAGTGCCACGAGCATCGAAAATCGCGCGGCCAGACCGGCGGCAGATCAGGCAGCACTTCTGCATAGTACCCGCACTCTTTCAGCAACAACACCAATGGAAAAACGTCAATGGCGTTTGCCTTGCATTTGACGCGGAGGATATGGTCACAGTCGTCAAGGTCAAAATTTACCTCGTATTCCGGAAAAGCCTGCTGGATGCGCAATATGAGCAACCTGGCAACGGATGCATCGTTTACATCGGTTCTCAAGACTTCTACCATGAATAAATATTTTTGATATAGATTATGTCGACAACCACAGGCAGCCCAGGCTGTCCGTAACCTTTACACCAGGGCGCTATTGCGGTTTGAAATTTTCATCAAAACTGACCATCCACTTTATCCCAAATTTGTCAATGAGCATGCCAAAGTATGCGCCCCAGAAGGTTTTCTCCATCGGCATGGTTGCCTTTCCGCCGGCGGAAAGTCCAGTATACACCTGGTCCGCTTCTTCTTTGGTGCTGCTGCCGACCGCCAGGTAAAAGTTATTGCCAGCCTGTAAATGGTCAGCCCGCTGGCCGATTGCGTCGGTACCCATGAGAATGGAACCGCTGCCAATCGGTAGCGCCATGTGCATAATCTTGTCCTGGTCTTCTGCCGGCGTCCTGTCTTTTTCAGGGGTGTCTTTATAGCGTTGTATCATTACAAAATCGCCGCCGAACACGGATTTATAAAAATTAAAGGCTTCCTCGGTGTGACCCGGAAAATGCAAATATGGATTTACGGTAATCATAATTATTATTTTAAGGTAAAAAATGAACAGGCTTAGTTACTCTCGAGTATGCTTTTGAGTCTTTGCAAACTGGTGTCGAGGTCCCCGCCCAATATCTTGTTGATAAACAGGTTCATGAAGTTCATGGGATACGGGCTTCTGCCCTGCATGCCCCAGGTTACTTTGGTGAGGTTACTGGAGAGGGCGGTGGTGGACATTTCAGTCACTGCCAATCCTTCAAACGGGCGGATAAAATGGAGCGCCAGTTTGATGTTTTCACCATTGTTTATTTCGATGATCCGCTGGTCACCCTCCCCCACTTCCTTGTTGCCGTTCCAGGCATATATAAATCCAATCGTGCCGTCGGTACCCTGGAAGTCCTTTTTCATGTTCGGGTCAGCCATGGTCCATTTGTTGAAATTATCCTGGTTCTTCAGCAACTTTACATAATCGAATACTTCCTGGTTGGGCTTGTTGATATTGATATCGCGCACGACCACGTATTCTTTATTTACGAATAAAGCGATCACTAAAACAAGCACGATTAAAAGTGCAATTACCAGCAGCAATTTTTTGACGACCTTCATAACGGAGTTATTACAGTTTTTACTCGATGTGTAAAGTTTCGGTTGATTAAGATACATTGTAACAATTCACGCGCTGCCACAGCATCAACTAAATCGCCTTATGCATCTTCTTGGTAACCTGTCACAAACCTACTTCTGTCTGCCTGAATTAAAAGGGTGTAAAAACGGCAAACTAAGGTGCTTTTTGCGACAACAGAAGAGTTTGTGGTTTGTAGTTTATAGTTTGTAGTTGTCGATGCTACCCTACAGGACTACAGCCATAAACTATAAACCACAAACTATAAACTATAAACTTTTCCTGACATATGAAAAGACTTTGCTTATTTTCTCTGGCGCTCGCCTGCAGCTTTAGTGCCTGGTGCCAGCAGGCTGCAGTTACCCGCATCGACCCGACAAACTGGTGGACCGGCATGAAAAACCCCAACCTGCAACTGCTGGTGTATGGACAGGGTGCAGGCGCAATGACTTTCTCGGTTAACTACCCCGGTGTAAAACTTGTAAAAACAACCCGGGTGGAAAACGGCCATTATGCATTTCTCGACCTCGTCATTTCAAAGACAGCAAAAGCCGGCATGGTAACCATTGCCGGTAAATCTGGCGCTGAAACCATCACCCGGTTGTACGAACTAAAGGCACGAACGGCTGAGCATAAAGGTAGCGGCATCAGCTCCGCCGACCTGGTATACCTGATCATGCCTGACCGCTTTTCAAACGGCGATCCGTCAAACGACCGGTTTGAAGGCATGGCCGACGCAGCCGTGGATCGTAACAGCCCCTACCTGCGCCATGGCGGCGATTTCAAAGGCATCGGGAACCACCTCGACTACCTGCA
>JBBSSY010000426.1:0-3850 GCA_038241595.1 Chitinophagales bacterium
CGAGCCAGTCGCACTGGCGATCGGCTTCTACCAACGTAGATTTTCCATCGGGGAAGATGCCTTCACATTCATTGTACGTGCCTGGTTTTTTAGAATGATTGACGATAGCATTTGTCTTGAGGTCAATGGTCATTACGGATGAGCAGCAGACGAATAAGTCAAACACCGGAACGGCATATATTCTTATCAGCTGCATTAGACAACAATATAGGAAGTTTATTCATTCCAATCACGCGGACCCGATGAATCGCCTGGAGCGATGGGCTTTTGATCTTTTCAAGTCAATTATTTGTCGTAGCGGTCGATCAGCTATTGCGAACAAGCATGGTCTGCCACGGTCTTACTATGAAGTGGGCTGCTCGGGCACCATGATCCGAAGCGCTGCCGGCACAATGACCGCTTTAATGTCGTTTACCTTACCGAGGTATTCACCATCGATCTGGAAATGAGCTTTCCTCCTGGAATGCAGCCGGAGCGATTTCACCTGGAAGACCTGCGTTTTGTCCTCATTGTAGGGGCTATGTGTCACCATCATTTTGTAGATTTCCAGCATCGACACTTTTTTGACTACGACAACTTCAAAATATTCATCGTCCAGTTTACCATCCGGGTTGATGCAGGCGCCGGAACCATACTTGGTGGCGTTGGCAATAACGATCATGGCTGCCTGCATTTTTTTGTCTTCATTGTTTATTTTCACGACCACGTCCATGCGTGGTTGCTGCCACAAAACTTTCCAGGCCGCCTTGATATAACCGAACATCCCCCGGTGTGCATCTGTTTCAAACTTCTTCACCACAAAGGCATTGAAACCGATGTCACTCAGGTGGATACAGTTTTTAGCGTTGACTTGTGTAATGTGAATGGTTTGGGAATGATCACCGGCTATAATATCCAGCGCACCGACCAAATCGACCGGGATATTCAATTCTTTTGCGAGTCCGTTCGCTGATCCTGCAGGAATGATTCCGAGACTCATCTCCGTTTGCATGACGTATTCCGCCACCATTTTTATTGTGCCATCCCCGCCAACGGCGATCACGCGGTCGGGTTGGAGATCGGCAATGTTTCTTTTTATTGCACCTTCTTCCGTGTGATCGTCAAACAGAAACCAGTGCAGCGAATGGCTTGAATTTTGAAAGTACTGTTCAATATCGGCCTGCCAGTTCTTGTCGTCATTATTACCTGACCGTGGATTTATAATAAAAAGTAATTTTAGATGCTTTACCTGATTCATAAAGTATGCGTACAAATTTTAAAGATAGCCGGCTTCGCGTAAAAGTTTATCATGGTTACGGACACAGGCACAACCTGGTGTTGTTTGGCCATGTGGTAAAGACACGATATGATGATCGTGCCATTCATACCAACAAGATGTTTGCCAATGTCAAAAACCTCGTGCATTTATTCTTGCTGAAACCTGTCGCCGGTGTAACCGTAACCATGCAATGGAACGCGCAGACAATACAAGCAACAACGGAAAAAGATGGCTTTTTCAAAATCGAATGGCAGTCGGACCAGGATGTCGCCGCAGGATGGCACCAGGTATCGGTAGACCTTATTGACGAGGCCGGGAGCCGGGTAGTATCAGGAGCGGGGAAACTGCTTGTACCACATATCACCCAATATGGTTTTATTTCAGACATTGATGACACGGTGCTTATTTCTCACTCGGCAACCATTGGGAAGAGACTCAGGGTGCTTTTCACCAAGAATCCCCTTACCCGGCGGGCATTTGATCACGTGGTACATTATTACCGGTTGCTGGCAACTGCCGGAACGACCGCCGATGTTCCCAATCCTTTTTTCTATGTATCAAGCAGTGAATGGAACCTGTACAATTACCTGCAGGACTTTTTTAACCACAACAAATTGCCGGAGGGGATTTTCCTGCTTAACCAGATTAAACAATGGTTCCAGCTGTTTAAAACCGGCAAAACGCAACACGAAGGAAAGTTGATCCGCGTGTTAAGGATCATCGATGCTTTCCCTAATCAACAGTTTGTGCTGCTCGGCGATAACTCACAAAAAGATCCTGCCATATATGCCGCCATTGCCCAAAAGCATCCCGAAAAAATTTTTGCCATTTACATACGCAACATCGTACCGGCAAATGAAAGCGGTACCCGCCAGCTATTATCCGCCGTTGCCGGCAAAGGGGTACATACTTGCCTGTTTAGCCACAATAATGAAGCCATTGACCATTCCAGGTCCATCGGGCTTATTGCACCTGAACAGGTGTCGGCCTGATGTTCAAATCGTATTTTACATGGAGAAGTCAACAAATAGTATATGAAAATTTTTACTCGATGCTGCCAGTTGCGTGTGTATCATACAGTTCCAGCGCTATGTCATGTTGTTTCACGGGTCAGGACCACTGACGGAAAACGCCGGCGATTTTGATAAGAACGCGTCGATTGGTATTGCCTGGAGCAAAGACCTGTCTGACTGGAACAGGCCGGGTAAATAAATGATTAAATGATGTTGTGGAGACTGATGGCGTTATGTCGTTTCACCCCATTCCACCACCTCATTTGCTGTTGACCCTGTGCTGCTCATCATCGGAGCCCGTATTTCTTTGACGCTGGCTCTTCAGCATGTTATTGCCAAACTTCCTGGTATACGTCAGTTTAAACAGGCGGCTGGAGAACTGAATCGCCATGTTGGATACCAGATTATATTGCGGAAAATCCTGGTAGCTACGGAACTTCAACGAGTTCAGCACATTGTCGACGCCAAAGCGGAGGGTTCCTGCTTTCTCCCCCAATATTTTCTGCACCCCGAGATTGAGGGAGTAGATGGATTTAAAAAATGATCTGCCAAATACGCCGCCGGAGGTGTAGAATCCCGAGAGTTCGCCAGTGAGAGTTTTGGAAAACGTAAAATTCTGCTGCGAAAACAGGTCAAGGCTCATACGCGATACATCGAGCGGCACACCTTCATAAACGGCTTTCGTGCGTTGCCACTGACCGCTGATATTGTTCTGCATGGTCCACCAGGCCGTCCAGGTAACCGGGACAGACAGCGCCAGGTTGACCGTTTTTGTGCTGACCAGGTTTTCTGCAGAGATGTATTGTTTATTATTTACCGGGTTCACTTTCGTCTGGAAACCCGCGATTGGGTCTTTCTCAAATGAATAAGTCAGGGAAAGATTATAGGTTTTAAAAATATAATCCCCCTTAATGGCATCGGTTATAGATGGCTGTAAGGCGGGGTTACCGGAGACAAAGGTATTTGGGTCAACGAAAATCACGAACGGTGCGAGGTCATCAAATGAAGGCCGGGTAATACGCCGGTTATACGCCACGTTGAAAGCATGTTTGTCATTTATTTTTCTTGACAGATACAGGGTTGGGAAGAACCTGCCGTATTTCCGGTCAACAATATTCTTTTTTGTTTCGGTACCGAGGTTCGACGTCGTGTATTCATAACGAAGTCCGCCCTTGAGGCTGAGCTTGTCATTTAAGGCCACGGCAACGGATGCATAGGCGGCAGCGATGTATTCGGTGAGTTTGTATTTCGCGGTTAACGAATCGTCTGCTTTCCAATTACTAAGAATCATTTTGGCGACGCCTACGTCATTGGTGAACATTGATGATACATATTTAATACCCGTTTCCACGTCGGTTTTTTTGCCAAGTTTGCCGGTATAATCCACTTTTCCTGCAGCAATATTTATAGGCGTAGACTTGGTGGAACGGGTATCTTCGCGAAATAAAAAATTACCGCCGCCAGTATAATAAGCGTTGTCATAATTAGTGGGATTGTTATCGGAATAAAATACATAATCCAGGTCGGCGGTGATCTTCGCATTGGCGGTAAGGGTCTGTTGTAGATTTACATTACCCAG
>JBBSSY010000427.1:0-3845 GCA_038241595.1 Chitinophagales bacterium
AGCCGCGCCAGAAACGGAAAAGTTCAATGAACCTGCCGCGGCTGATCGCGGCATGACAAAAAAACCTGCAGCGGCAGTTCGCGGATGACAAATCAAAACAGAATTTTCACCACCATATAAGAAAAATCAGTTACTTCGGTCAGGCAAATTAATAGCCATACCGTGCAATACATCTCCGTCCTCGACCTCTTCAAACTTAACGGCCAGGTGGCCCTCGTAATCGGTGGCAACCGCGGACTCGGGCTGGCCATGGCTAAAACGCTCGCGGAAGCAGGTGCCAGCATATCGATTGCTGCACGCAATGAAACCGAAAATGACCGTGCCGTGCAGGTGATCCATGACCTCTTCGGAACGGCGTGCATCACCTGCACCTGTGACGTAATACTGGAAACCGATATCCAGAAAACTGTGCGGAAAACCGTGGACCGCTTCGGAAAAATAGATATCCTGGTCAATTCCGCGGGCATTAATTTCCGTGGACCAATCGAAACGATTTCCCTGGAACAGTTCAGCAAGGTGCAGCAGGTGAACGTAACCGGTAGCTGGCTGGCCTGCCGGGAAGTGGTGCCCGTGATGAAGCAAAATGGCTACGGCCGCATCATCAATATCGGCTCCACCTTTTCAATGGTTGGCTTCCCCGACCGAACACCGTATGCTACCAGCAAAGGCGCCATCCTTCAACTGACGCGCTCGCTCGCAATAGAACTTGCTACACAGAAAATTACCGTCAACGCGATCCTGCCAGGACCATTCGACACCGAGATCAACCTCGCCATCAAGGAAGATGCGGAAAAATACCGAACCTTTACCGAACGCGTACCAATGGGCCGCTGGGGCGATCTGCACGAAATTGGTGGCATTACGCTATACCTCGCCAGCCCGGCATCAAGCTTTACCACCGGCAGTACCTTTTCGGTAGACGGTGGCTGGCTGGCCATCTAAAAAAAGATATTATGAAAGAAACCACACGCATCGTTCAACTGGAGCATCCCACCGAAGGCAGAAAAGTGGCGCAGGTAGATGAACCAAACCTGCGCATCCTCTCCGGTACACGGTCGGTATATGATCTCGCGCTGGAAGCCATCGCACAGAAAAAAAATCTTAACGCGGTTATACAAGACCGTTTGACAGAAATGGAAGTGCCCTACGACGATGTATACCTGGGCCTGAGTGAATGGAAATTGCTGCCAGCATTCGATCACCCGGAGAACCCGATGTGCTGTATGGTTTCCGGCACCGGCCTTACACATAAGAACAGCGCACTCAACCGGCAGATGATGCATGTATCGGCAGACAATAAACCCACGGACAGCATGGTAATATACCAGTGGGGCGTAGAAGGTGGTGATCCGTTACCCGGCGAGATCGGCGTGCAGCCGGAGTGGTTTTACAAAGGCAACGGGTCTGTCCTCAAGGCCCATGCGCAGTCGCTGGAAGTGCCATCTTTTGCCGATGACGGCGGTGAAGAACCGGAGATCGCAGGTATTTACCTCGTGGATGAATGTGGCGTGCCATACCGCCTGGGCTTTACCACTGGCAATGAGTTTTCTGATCATGTCATGGAAAAAAAGAATTACCTCTACCTCGCACCCTCAAAATTGCGGGATTGTGCCATCGGACCGGAACTGGTGATCGGCGGCGATTTTACATCTTTCACAGGCCAGGTTTGCATCGAACGCAACAACGAAACGATCTGGACCGCCGACATCCAGTCGGGTTCGGAGAATATGAGCCACAACCTCGCCAATCTGGAATACCATCACTTTAAATATCCTGCTCACCGCGTTCCTTTGCAGGCACACGTGCATTTTTTTGGTGCAGATGCATTCAGCTTCGGCAACCAGTTATTTCTGGAAAACGCCGATGTGATGAGCGTTTCCTGGAACGGCATGGGCCGGCCGTTGCTAAATACAATATTGGTGGCAGAAGAGGCGGAAGCGGTGGTAGAGGTGAGGGTGCTTTGACGGGACTTTAGCAGTCAGCAGTCAGCAGTCAGCTGTCAGAAGAAAGGTGTAATGTATGGGGAAGAAATATTCAATATTCAACGCTCAATACCTACGCAAACATATGGCAATGCGTCTTTCCATTGTGTCTAATGGAAGTTTCGTAAAGAGGTGCCATTCATTAGTGGCCAGGGTGGCGGTAATGCCGGTATTTCGTTAGCACCAGGTAAAGGCACAAAAAAAAATCCGGGAGAGGCTCTCCCGGATCTGTCATTATTGTTATTTTGTTGATGCTTATTTCAAGGCACTCTTTAATTGCGAGGCGGCCAGCGCCTGTGCATCTCTAGCTTCCGGTAGAACGGCAGCCATCCCAAAAAATTCGTGTGTAACACCGACGTACAGCTTATACGTTGTCGTTACGTTTGCGGCCTGTAATTTATCGGCCAGTGTTTTGCCTTCACTCTGCAATGGATCAATTTCAGCACCAATGATGGTAGTTGGTGGTAAGCCGGCAAGATTTGCATTAACCAATGAAATCCATGGCAGCGCTGACTCTGCCGGATTGTTGAGGTAATATCCGAGGAACCACGGTAAAGCCGGTGTTCCCAACGGTTTTGCCATCGTATATTTAATTTTTGACGGTGTCGTGAGGTCGTTGCTCGCTACCGGGTAAACCGCTACGATATGCAACGGTTTGCGTACACTGCTGTCCCTGGCCATCAAACCAACAGTTACGGCCATATTACCACCGGCACTTTCGCCGGCCACCGCCATCTTCGTTGAATCTCCTTTAAAGGTACTCGCATTTTTGATGGACCATTTGTAAGCTGCAAATACATCGTTGTGCGCCGTCGGGAACTTGAATTCCGGACCCTCGCGGTATCCAACAGATACTACTATTGCGTCCGATTGTTCTGCCAGCGCTTGCGCAGAAGAGTTATACGTATCGATGGTAGCGATCACCCATCCACCACCGTGAATGTATACGATTACCGGGTACGATGCTTTTCCGGATTTTGGTGTGTACAAGCGGAGATGAATCTGGCCGCCGGTGACAGCGATGTCCCTGCCGGATGTGTCAACATTCATGGTTGGTGTTGCAATGTTGTAATTTTTCATGACGCGCATGGCTGCATCCGCGGCACCAGGCTGCAGACGTGCCTGCGCCGGCGTAAGATTGAAGATGGGGACGGGGGCTATGGTGTCCAGCGCTTCAATAACGGTTTGCATTTGCGGTGTAAGGGTAGGGCCCCATGCCGGTTTCGGTCCCTTAGGCATGATCTGCGCGTACTCTTCATTGTTGTTATCGTTATTGTCTTTTTTACAGGAAGAAAAAATAATAACCATTGAAGCGAATATTCCGAACACGGAATACAGTGTTTTTTTTGTCCTGTTTGCAGGACGTTGACATGTTTGAATCATAATACTATTTTACATGATAGACTACAAAGTTGTGCCACCTCGCTTTGGTGGTTCGTTGCCGTCCGGGTAACAGGACCAGGGCAATTTAAGAGGATATATTTGCTCAGCGAGGCGAAGAAAAGGGGGTCTATTTTACACAACTGATTAATTGATAAATAATTATGAATGAAACGAATCTAAATTTGACATTGTATCGTATATACCAGGTTCGCATAGTCGCGCGATCCTTCGTTTAAACGCATCATTATAGCGCAACAGTGAATTTTCCTATCCAGACAATTTGCGATCAGCACCAAAACGTTTAGGAGGCCAGGTACAGTCCTTAATTCGGTCACTTTACTGTTATCAGTAAAAAGTACCGTAAATACCTTGTAGCGTACAACCCTTCTTAAATGTCATTGTATAGCTTTGTGCAAGCAATAACGATATATGGCTAAAACTTCCATCCCGGTATTTGATATATGTACAATCAGCAAAGAC
>JBBSSY010000428.1:0-3836 GCA_038241595.1 Chitinophagales bacterium
AATTGATCCAGGGATTGATGGCGTTGCCATGATGGATGTTGACCACCGTGGCACCCGTGGCGCGTATGGAATCAAGGTCGTTGTATTTGTGGTAAAACCGGTTCGACCATTGAAAATCAGTATCCAGCGTATGAAACGGTGTGATGAGCAAAGTAAAATTATAATACAGGGTGTCGCCCTTTTTAACGGAGCGTTCACCCGTGAAACCATTTACCAGGATGTTGGTTCCTTTTCGCCAGACGTCTATGCCACCCTTCCCGCCATTTCCCCAGGAATCTGGCAGCAGCAGTGGTTTCTGCAGGTAAAAATTTGTATTCAACGGACGCACATAATTTTGATCACGCAGCGAAAACTGCAGGCCGCCCTGTACCGCACCTACCCAGGCACCATCCTGGTTTTTTTCTGCCACGTTCCATCTCCAGTGAATGGAATCCACGCGGTTGCCTCCTTTCTCGCCAAGACCCATAAAATAAGGGGCAGCAGCAGGCAGCAACGGGATGTGGAAAGTTGTATTACTCAGCACTAGGTCCTGCAGCGCCGTCAGGACCACTTCATAATGCATAAAACCATCAAATTCAATGGTACCGGTTACCTGCATGCGCAGCTGGTCAGCCGTACTCGTGGCGGTGTAGGAAACCGTGCCCGCTTCTTTTCGGGTAAACTGCAAACCGGCGCTTTTCAAACGGATGTCCTTGCCGTCGGCCTTATTGGTAAAATGAAAATGGATGCCTTCTCCCAGCAGATTAAACGGGGCGGTTGAATAACCTGTCATTTCCGGCGTGAAAAAGGTTTGAACCTGTTTGGGGAATCCGTCCGCATTTAGAATAATTTTTCTGCCCAGCAGGCTGATGGCATTGCTGTCTGTTTGCAGAGGTGTGTATGGAGCGATCACCTCATTTTGTTGTGCCCGCGTTGAGTTCAGCCAGGCAAGCCGGGAGAAATCACTGCCTGCAGGTTTCGCTTCGTCTTCCGCAACCGCCGACCGCACCCTGAACAGCAATTGAACAGATACTGGCGAAGTGTTTGCCGCAGATATCGTGGCCATTCCTGTATAATTACCTGCCACCGCATCAGCAGGCACATCAATGCCACACCACAACGCCTGCACCTCACGCGAGGGAATATCTACGGTCATTGTCATCGGTTTGTTGTCATAACCTGTTCCCGAAATATTAAAACAGGTTAGCCTGCCGCTAGAAATCGATTGTCCCTTCCCGTTAGTGAGTGGGCTGAAACGAATGGTAGCCTGCCGGATGTCGTGCAGCGCGTACACGCCCAGCTGAAATGCCAGGAATTTTCCTTTTATGGCTTCGCCGGCAAATAGCGTGGATGCACCTTTCTTTATCCACCGGTAAGGCAGGTCGCGCTGCATCATAATGGGATGATCATGGTCTTCGGGGAATACCAGCAGGTCCTTCGCAGGATATTTCGCAAGCAATGCCCTTGTTTCTGCGGCGGTGGCGATCATTTCCATCGGCGAAAACCGGTTGAATGAATCAATCGATTGAAGTGACACGAACGTGGCGCTACCGGGTTTCGAAGCGTGTTCTCCGGTTAGCTTATTATTTCCTGCCACAGTGTCCGGCGCGAGGTAATAGTCTTTGCGATAATTTGCGCTGCCGGCATTTTTATAGGGCATGAAATAGATGAAGTAGTCGCCCTTGCCTGAGGCCGCTTGAAAGGAAATATCGGCTTGCTCGCGGCTGATCGAGTGTATGATTACATGGTCTATTTTTCGGCTGGTTGTTGCATCCTCGACAATGATCCGTTTTTGTTCCGGGTGTTCATCGCGCCGGCGCCAGGGGATTATAACGCGTGCCACAGGCACCCCGGTCTCCACCCGCACCACCACGCGGTGATTGCCCAGTGAATCAGCGTTCCAGCATTTGTTACAGGCAACGTATTGGGCTTGTGTATGTAAACAGAAAAGTAGCAGAACCAGGGAACAATATTTCATACACCCGAATGTAAGAAATTTTGAACCACGGAGGCACGGAAGACAGGGAGGAGATCGGAGGTGGGCAATACTATGTTCTTCAGTGTCCTCTCCGTCTCCGAGGTTCATAAAAACTAGAAATACTTCTCTGCCGCCAAACCAAACGTCAGCAACAGATTCTCCCGGCCCGTCCGCGTAATCTTGTTATACTGTAACGCCGTGGTAACATTCAGCCATTTACGCAGTTTCAGTGAAAGGGTGGTATTTGATTTTAAGAGGTAATCTTTTTTGTCTGCCAAGGAATTTTGCAGAAAATTTGTGCCGTCCAGGATGATGAAGTCAGTGACCACCCAGTGGTATTTCACCCGCAGGGAATTGCGCACCGTCTGGTACGCATCCCGTTTGCCGTTTGCATCAACCAGGTCACTGTTCTCGTATAGTAGTCCGTCACTGACCAGGATATTGGCACTCTCATTTTTAAGGAACCGAAACGCCAGGCCTGCGCCGGCTTGTAGCCGATCGTTTATTTTCAAGGAATAGCTTTTATCGTAATTGGCCAGTCCCCAGTAATACAGGCGGTGAATGTTTTTATACAGGTCGAAATCGAGTGTCGACGAGAAGTCGTTATTTGTTTTTGTGTCCTGTTGCTGTCCATAGACATAACTCGACGCAACATTGAGTGACACGTATTGTCGGTTGAGGGTAAATCGCAGGGCATTGCTCAACAAGTACGACTTATTGTTTTCGGTTCTGTTGATGATCCCAGTGGATGTATACCCGACAAGATAATGAGTGGAATCATTAAATTGTGCATAAAGGCATGTCTGCATGATCAACCCAACAAGGAGCAGTCCTGATTTTTTCATAATAATACAGGCAGCAGGCGGCGCTGGCCACCGGCTGCAATTGCCCGGTAAACGGATTAGTTGTGATCGAAATATTTTTTCTTCAACTTTCGGTCCAGTACAAAGGTACCGAACGGCAGCAGGGAGGCGATAAACGCGACGGCCGCCTGCCAAAAGCGCCAGCGGTACTTGATCCATACCTGTACCAGCAAAATACCAAACAACACAAACAGCACTCCATGCAGCCAGCCGGTGTATTTCACCGCCAGCGGGTAACCGGCCAGGTATTTCAGCGGCATGGCAACCAGTAGTAAAACCAGGTACGAAATGCCCTCCGCAATGGCGATCAGCCTGAACCTGCCCATGATAGAATTCCAGTTTGTATGCATAAAAAAAATTTAAATCGCAAACAAGCGCAATGCCGCAAATGTATTTGCTAATGGCGAAAGCGGGCGACTCACTGGAATATTTTTCTTTAAAGGGGAATGACGGTAAGTTTGCAGGATGAACGGGGTACTGCTGTCAACATTTATGTTTATCCCAAGGGGCGAAACGGAGGTGATAAAATTAAAATTTTACTTAAGCGACATTTCTGGCGTCTGGAATGTCGACAACAACCACATCTACCTGAACCAGGCACTTTACAGCCGGTGGCGTGACTGCATGAATCATCCACCCCAGCAGAAGAAATTCTTTGACCAGTTGCGAAAAATCAGCAATGACCTGATCGGCTAGCCGTTCGCCTCAGGGATTTAGCGAATGACGCGGAAGGGCATGAACACCATGTACAGGGTTCATCCTTGGTGTAAGCTGATCATGATTGTGGCGGTCCCCACCAGCAACAGCATCAACGGTCATACACTCTGCACACAAGATTTTGCCAGATGCATTGACTACGCCATCGTTTAAATCGAAAATACCGCCGCAGTGATCACAGACGGTATCAATGGCAGCCTGGGGGGCGATTATTCTGTTTTTTGCCAAGATTTTCATAACAGGATGATTGGAATTGATTTAATAAGAAACCGGTTGTTTGCACGGTGTTCCCTATGAAT
>JBBSSY010000429.1:0-3828 GCA_038241595.1 Chitinophagales bacterium
ATTCTTTATTGAGCATTGAATATTGAATATTTTCTTTATTTGATTTCGCTGGCTAAAGAGTATTGAATCAGCAACCAGTAATTAGAAATAGTATTTAAACCCCTGACCAATATGCGGATCTTTCAAATTCTTCTGTCTTTAGTTCTTGCGGGTAACTTTAGTTTACCGGTTTTTTCGCAACCGTCGGAACAGATTGTCAAAGTAGTGGTGGCGCCGGATCATTCGGACTGGTTGTATAAGACAGGAGAGAAAGTTAAGTTTACCATTTCGGTGTACCAGTATGGCAACCTATTGAAGACAGCATCCTTAAAATATGAAATCGCGCCGGAAAAAATGGATGCCATAAAAAAAGACTCGATGGCGCTGCCGGAAGGCAGGACGACCGTGGATGGTGGCACGATGAAAACGGGCGGCTTCCTGCGTTGCATCGCCTATGCACGTGTGGGTGATAAAATGTATCGCGGTCTCGCGACCGCTGGTTTTGATCCCACGTCCATCAAACCTACCATTCAGAAACCGGCTGATTTCACGCAGTTCTGGGAACAGGCTAAAACCGAACTGGCCGCCGTACCGATGGATGTGCGCATGACAATTATGCCTGAACGATGCACCGAAAAAGTAAACGTTTACCAGGTCAATTTGCAGAATTACCGGGTAGGTACCCGCTTATACGGCATCCTCTGCGTTCCCAAAAAGGAAGGTAAATATCCTGCTATCCTGAAAGTACCCGGAGCGGGCATCCGGCCGTACTTCGGCGATGTTGCCACGGCTGAAAAAGGATTTATCACCTTCGAGATCGGCATTCACGGCATCCCGGTAACAATGGATCCGGCAGTATATGTTTCCTTGTCTACCGGTGCCCTCAACGGCTACCAGAATTTTAATCTGGACGATCGCGACCGGTATTATTATAAACGCGTGTACCTGGGTTGCGTGCGCGCCAATGACTTCCTGGTAAGTCTACCTCAATACGACGGCAGCCAGCTGGCCGTCATGGGCGGAAGCCAGGGCGGTGCGCTTTCCATCATAACCGCTGCGCTGGACAAAAGGGTGAAATGCCTCGCTGCATTTTACCCGGCGCTTTGCGATCTGACCGGCTACCTGCACGGTCGCGCCGGCGGTTGGCCTCACCTGTTTGACAAAAACAACCTCGCGTTCAATAACAAGAAAGACAAAATAGAAACCTGCGGTTACTATGATGTAGTCAATTTCGCCAGGCTCCTTACGGTTCCGGGTATGTATAGCTGGGGGTACAATGATGAGACCTGCCCGCCCACATCGATGTATGCAGCTTATAATACCATTACCGCACCAAAAGAGTTATTTCTTGCCCTGGAAACCGGTCACTGGTCGTTTCCTGAACAAAATGAAAAAATGAACAACTGGCTGCTCGGTAAACTGGGTACAAAATAAATTTTGGCGCACTGTATTTCCCAATCGCATCGGTTGGCTAAGAAAGTTTGTGCCGGTTTCTTAAAAAAAACGAACATTGCGGGTTAATAGTCTTTCAAAAATACGGGCTGGCAACTTGCAGCCGGTGGAGTTACCAGTGCCTGCCATGCCCTCCGGCACAAACCATCACGACCTGTTGACTTGCTTGCCACAAACATGAAATCATTTACTATTACCTAATGAGATCCGCTGAACGTTATTTTTTCATTGTAGTTTTTGTATCAGTTTCTGTGACACTCCAGGCTCAGCAAAAAGTATTAACGTTAAAAGGCGCTGTTGACATCGCGTTGGCCAATTATGGCACCATCAAAGCGAAAGGCAACTACGTCAATGCGTCCAGGAGTAATATCACCGGAACGATGCGGGAATATCTGCCCGACCTGAATGTGTCCGCGCAGCAGGATTATGGCACCATTAACGGGATAAGCGGCCCTTTGTATGGCCTTCGTGGACTGAGTGCTTCGTCTGCCGGACCTGCATTATCTACGCAGAACTGGACTGCTGCTTTTGGCGCCTTGTACCTGGCCAATGTTAACTGGGATTTCTTTTCCTTCGGGCGGCTGCGGGAAAAGATCGAAGTGTCGAAATCGGCGCTGGCGCGTGATCAAAGTGACCTCGAGCAGGAAAAATTCCAGCAGGAAGTGCGTGTTGCCGGTGCCTATCTCAACCTGCTGGCAGCGCAACGACTTACCCGTTCCCAACGCAATAACCTCGAACGTACCAACGGGCTTCGAAATGTGGTGGTGGCGCGCACGCTCAGCGGTCTCAATCCCGGTGTCGATTCCTCGCTCGCAAATGCCGAAGTGTCCAGTGCTAAAATTGCGCTTACCCGTTCCCGTGACTTCGAGCAGGAGCAGGAAGCAAACCTGCTGCAGGCGATGGGTGTACCGGCCCGCAGTTTTGAACTGGACAGCTTTTTTCTATCGCGCATACCCACTGCCGTGGGAGATTCAATAAAGCAGGTAACAGGCGATCACCCGGTTTTGAATTATTACCGCAGCCTGATTGTTTATAGCGACCGGCAGGCTAAATATTTTCGCACCTTTAATTACCCCTCTTTTTCCCTGTTTGGCATCATCCAGTCGCGAGGCTCCGGGTTTGGCTATAATTACGGGGAGCAGGCGCCGGAGGCGTATTCACCGAAATACACTACCGGTGTAAAACCCACGCGCGGTAATTATCTCGCGGGCATCGGGTTTACCTGGAACCTTTCCACGCCTTTCCGGGTGCAGCAGCAGGTGCAGGCGCAACATTATATCTCGCTCGCGCTGAAGGACCAGTTCGACCTCGCCGACCAACAGTTAAACACCCGGCTCGAACTGGCAAAAAACAAGATGCGTAACGCCATGGAAAATTACCGCGAAGCACCGATCCAGGTAAAAGCAGCCACGGATGCTTACCAGCAAAAATCGGTGTTGTATAAAAACGGGCTTGATAATATTGTAAACATCACGCAGGCGCTGTATACGCTTAACCGGGCTGAAACAGACCGCGATATTGCGTACAGCAACGTATGGCAGGCCTTGCTGTTACAAGCAGCGGCCAGCGGAGACTTTGGTTTGTTCATCAATGAATTTTAGTTCATTCATCTCTGACAATCAATTATGGGATTAATAAAAAGTGCACTCCGGAAGCCGATCTCGATACTTGTTATCGTGGCAGGCCTGTTTTTCTTTGGAGTGAATGCGGTGCGTAATATCAAGATCGATATCTTCCCCGACCTCGACCTCCCGGTGATTTACCTCTCACATCCTTTCGGTGGCTACACGCCATCACAGATGGAAGGTTATTTTGGGAAACAATATGTGAACCTCCTGCTGTACGTAGCCGGTGTAAAAAGCATCGAGACCCGCAATATCCAGGGGCTGACGCTGATCAAGCTCAGCTTTTACGAGGGTACCAATATGTCGCAGGCAGCTGCGGAGGTTTCGGCATTTTCCAACCGGGCGCAGGGTAATTTTCCCCCGGGTACACAACCACCTTTTATCATCCGGTTTGACGCATCCACACTGCCCGTCGGCCAACTCGTGCTTAGCAGTGCCACGAGAACAAACAATGAACTGTCAGACATCGCCAACGTGTATGTGCGATCTTCTTTTTCATCGATACCCGGGCTCGTTTCGCCCGCACCGTTCGGTGGCAACCAGCGCGCAGTGGTCATTAAAGTTAACCCGCAGTTGCTGCGTTCACACAACCTGACGCCCGACCAGATCGTGCAGTCGCTGAAGGACTCCGGGATACGCGGAATGGGCGGCGCCGGCTTCCCCACGGGCACCAAGTGGGGCATGGTGGCCGCTCAGGAGAACCCGACCAAGTACGCGATCTGCAACGCGGACGAGTCCGAGCCGGGCACCTTCAAGGACCGCCAGATCCTGG
>JBBSSY010000430.1:0-3818 GCA_038241595.1 Chitinophagales bacterium
AGTCCGCTCCATTTGGCCGCTCTGGAACCTGCCCAACTTGCTTCAAAGTAACTACAACCGTTTGATTGATTCTGAGCCAAAGAAGGGAGTCGAACCCCCGACCTGCTGATTACAAATCAGCTGCTCTACCAACTGAGCTACTTTGGCGTATGAAAATCAATAACTAGCCTCTATCTGAACGAGTAGGGATTAATCAAAGCTAGATATAAAAGGTACTTGAAAGCTTGAAAAGAACTTTCCCTGAAACACAACAACACAGGGTGTTTTTTGGGAAGGCAAAGGTAGGGGAAAACTTTAAATTCAAAAATTTTGAATGGTTTTTTTTATCGGTATTAAAAACGAGCCGAAAAGAGGACTGAATATTCTGGGTAAGAATGGGTAACCAGTATGATGGGCAGGGCCCCCGGCGCACAAAAAAGACCCCCTGGGAGGTCTTGCACGTAATGTTGTTAAGCGGCTAGCTTATCCTTTTTGCGTTTTATCTGCGTCACCAATGAATCCAGGGCCGTGTCGAAGGAAGCTTCAAATGACTTACTGCTTGCTTTCACGAAAAAGTCATGCCTGGGGACATGCACCCGTATTTCTGCAACTTTATCTTTAATGGTATGCACAAGGTTGTCAAGCTTTAAAAACACATCCACCTTTATGATCTGGTCATGAAAGGTGTTTAGCTTCTCAACTTTTTTGTTTACATAATCCACTAATTTGTTATCTGCATCAAAGTGCACTGTCTGGATGTTAACGTTCATATCAATCGCATTTAAATGAAACAATAAATAAAGAACTATTCGGGCCAATTTCTATACTCGGAATATTGCAATAGAGTATGATATGAAGTTACTCTTTTTAACGCTTTTTATCCAAATATTTTTGCGACAATTAACGCCTTAGAAACGGCTAAGGACTTACCCTTATCTCAGGCCTTCGGATGGGCCTTTTTATGGATGTCTTTTAATTTTTCGATCGTATTATGAGTATACACTTGGGTAGCGGCAAGGCTGGCATGCCCAAGCAGTTCTTTGACGGCATTTAGGTCAGCGCCGTTGTTCATGAGATGGGTGGCAAAGCTGTGCCGAAGTACATGGGGACTCTTTTTATCAATCGTTGTTACCAGCTGAAGATATTGATTTACAGTTCGGTAAACATATTTTTCATACAATTTCTTTCCCTTCTCCCCCACCAGCAAATACACCAGGTCGGAACCCGCTATTTTCCGTTTTCCATTTATATAATCTTTCATAAGGCTTATCAACTCGCTGCTTACGGGGAGCAAACGTTCCTTGTTTCCTTTTCCAACCACTTTTACGGACCTGTTGCCATGGTCAATGTGTGCTTCGCGCAGGTAAACGAGTTCGCTCAATCGCATGCCGGTGTTGTACAATATAGCGACTACCAATCGGTCCGTTTTTCCTTTCCAGTTATCCGGAAATTCTACATCCTTCAGCAACACGTCCATATCTGTCATCTGCACATAGGCTGGCAGGCGTTTGGCAATCTTCGGCGCAATAATGTTGACCATGGGGGAAGTGGATATGCGCCCTGTTCGGATCTGGTGTTTGAAAAAAGATTTTAAGGTAGACTGTTTGCGGCTGATGCTTTTAGCGACGAGGCCGGCCTCTTTGAGGGAAGCAAACCAGCTTCGGACCATCGATGATGACACCAGGGAGATGTCCTGCAGATCAAACTGCTGGTGAAGATAATCAAGAAATTGGGTAAGGTCATCCGTGTAGGAACGGATTGTATGTGGCGAATAACGTTTTTCGAACTTGATGGAATCAAGGAACGGCTGGATAGTTAGAACGTTTGCTTCAGGCATAAAAAGATAGCCACAAAGTTAACTAACTCAGTGGCTATCATAAAAATATTCAAAAAAATTAATCTTCAAATTTCCCGGCGGCCACCTGCTGTTTGTAAACCGCTTTCAATACTTCACCCCTGCGTCGAACAGATGGTTTCATAAAAGACTGGCGTTCTCTTAACTGGATAAGCACTTTTGCCTTCTCAAATTTTTTCTTATATTTTTTGAGGGCTTTGTCAATATTTTCACAATCCTTTGAGTCGATAATCAACATAATATATACCTCCTTTGGTAAATTGAGGACTGCGAAGATAAGGGATTTCTTAAAAAATAATGGCAAACTTTAAAAAAGGTTAGCATTATTAAAAGAAATCCGAAATTGGCTGAAAAAGCAGGATATGTTCACCGGAATTATAGAGGCGCCCGGCAAAATTACCGGCATTGAATCAAACGGTACCAACAAAACCTTTTTTGTACAATCTCCCCTATCGGCCGGCTTAAAAGTTGATCAAAGCCTGTCACACAGTGGCGTTTGTCTGACGGTTGAAGACATCCAGGGTGATATTCACCGGGTAACGGCGGTCGATGAAACACTTTCCAAAACCAGTATGGGCAGCTGGGAAACGGGTGACATCATAAACCTCGAACGATGCCTGGCCATGAATGGCCGGCTGGATGGTCATATTGTACAGGGTCATGTGGATACCACCGGGAACATCATAGCAGTGGATACCCTTGAGGGAAGTTGGGAATACACCTGTTCGTTTCCAGAAGCATTTGCCAGCCTGCTCATCGAAAAAGGCTCCATTTGCCTGAACGGCATCAGTTTAACGGCTTTCGAGGCAACCAGGTCAACATTCCGGGTGGCAATTATCCCTTATACTTATCATCACACCAACATGCAGCAGCTTGTGGCTGGCTCGCCCGTGAACCTTGAATTCGACATGATTGGTAAATATGTAAACCGGTTGATCAGCCTGCGCGGGTAATCTGGTTATAATTTGTTCCCGGCATTCTATCCATTATTCAATAAGTTCGCAGTGTATAACATCATCAATGAAAGAACTGATCGTACTTGTTCCTGTGTACAATGATTCAGACTGCCTGAAGCTACTGTGCGAGAACGATGTTTTCAAAACACTTGCGGCAGGAAGTTTCGAAATGTTGGTAGTTAACGACGGTTCAACATTCTTTGATTTTGACGTGGCGGCGTACCGTTTTCCTGTCCAGGTGATCCAACTGCATGCAAATGTCGGCCACCAGAAGGCACTAGCAATCGGCCTGGCTTATATCTTTCACCATAAAAAGAATATGGACGTGGTAGTGATGGACGCAGACGGTGAAGATAACCCCGCCGATATCCCGGCCATGCTCAGCAAGTGCAAAGAAAAGGAACAGATCGTGGTTGCCCGGCGTGTAAGGCGACATGAAAAGTTTATGTTTCGACTGGGCTACCGGGTATATAAACTTTTGTTCCGGGTGCTGACCGGTTACCCGATCAGCTTTGGCAATTTCGCGGCTATCCCTGGCCGTTACCTTGGGCAACTGGTTTACAAGAATGACATATGGAATCACCTGGCTGCCGGTATTTTAAAAAGCAATCTTCCGTTTATTTCTACCCCGCTTCAGCGAAAACCACGGTATGCCGGCGAATCGAAAATGCGTTTTAGCAGGCTGGTGCTGCATGGCCTGGGTGCCATCACGGTGTTTATAGAATATGTCAGTACACGGTTGCTCATCTTTTCCATGGTGCTGCTGGCGCTCACCGTGCTGGCGATTGCGGGTATTATCTCTATCAAAGCCTTTAGCGATCTGGCCATTCCCGGCTGGGCCTCAACACTCACGGGCGTGATGATGATCATTTTTTTGCAAAGCTTCCTGCTTACGCTGTCTACCCTCGTATTGTACCTTTCTGCCCAGTCGCAACGGCAGCTGATACCGGCGGTGCACTATGAGGAATTTATTTCAAGTGTTACCACTTCATGAACAATGGCAACACATACATCGGCGAAGAATTAAC
>JBBSSY010000431.1:0-3815 GCA_038241595.1 Chitinophagales bacterium
GCACTGTTAACGGTTGAATACATTCAAATGTTATTCAACCTGTATTATAATAGCATAGCAGTTGAAGTACGAGTGGTTTGAAACGGCCAATTTAGTTTTTGCAATGAACGGGCGGGAATTACCTGGCTAATTCAAACAAACCAGGGTCGCCTCAAAGTGATTAGTGAAAACATGAGCAATTTGTTGTATCTTCGTACATTATTTATTACCAATTTATACAATGATGGACAAAACACAAGGTACCGTTAAGTTTTTCAACACTGAAAAAGGCTTCGGTTTTATTAGACATGATGATTCTAACAAAGAAACATTTGTACACGTTAGCGGTTTAATTGACGAAATTAAAGAAAACGATCGCGTTGAATTTGACCTGCAAAACGGTCAGAAAGGCATGAATGCCGTAAACGTTAAACTGATCTGATTAGAATAATCCTGATCTTTTTTTAAGTTATAGGGTCGGATTTATCCGGCCCTTTTTTTATGCGCTGTAGGGAATACATGCAAACTTTTTGTCAAAGTGTAATAAGACTGATTTCTGACTACTGAAAATCCTGTCCATACCTCATACCTCATACCCTATACCCCAAATCACAACTTAAACACCTGCACCACATTTCCATGTTCCAGCACCTGCGTGGTCGCTGGTTGCCAGGCCAAACCGTCGGCCTGTAAAGCCGCCAAAATATCACCGGAACTATTAAAAAACACCGGTGTGACGGCGGGAAGTGGACTGCCACTAACCTCAACCGGGAAAAATTCGTCGAGCGAGGATTTTTTCCGCCGGTTACCGTTAAGGGGTAAAGACATTACCACCGGCGCAGGTAAATTAAAACACCGATGCAGGTAATCTTCGATTACAAGCACAAAAGTAACCAGGCTGGAAAAAGGGTTGCCGGGCAACGCGAATACCATGCCTCCAGCAGGCATTTGTCCGCACCACATGGGCTTACCCGGTTTAATGGCCAGTTTGTGAAAAATTTTTTTCACACCCAGCTCCTGCAGAACCCCGGGAACAAAATCGGCGTCCCCGGCCGAAACGGCGCCGCTGACTATCAGAATATCTGCATCCATCGCCTTGCGAAAAGTATCCAGCAGGAGGTGCCGTTCATCGGGGACATGTTTAATGTTGAACGGGGTAATTCCCCATTTTTTCAGCAGCGCGCCAAGCAGGTACCGGTTGCTGTTGCGCACCTGGTAATTATCGACGACCTGGTCGATGGGTGCAATCTCGTTACCTGTTGTAAACAAAGCAACACGCGGCAACGCTTCCACAACAACTGTTGATTTACCGATGGCGGCCAGGACGCTGATGACCGCAGGTGTGCATAGTACGGGTCGTTGGATGATTGGCAGTCCTGACAGCACGTCTTCTCCCTGTCTCGAAATATGCTGGAATGGAGACCACCCTGTAACGGAAATGGTTACCTGCTTTTCATCCCCGCTGGAATCTTCCCGCCGGATAACGATGTCGGCGCCGGGCGGAACTGCTGCACCGGTCATAATTTTAAAACAGCCACCTGTTTGCCAAGCTGTGTTAGCTACCTGTCCCGCAAAAATCGTTTCAAGTATGGTAAAATTTCGTATTCCTGCGGCAAGATCGCTGCACTGCAAGGCATAGCCATCCATCGCCGCGCGGTTAAACGGCGGGTAATCGCGGTCAGCAAATATAGGTTCCGCCAGTGTTCTGCCATGGGCTTCTTCCAATGGAATGCGGTTCGTGCCAAATGATTTTGCGAAGCCGTATAGTAATTCCCGGGCGGCAATAAGGTCGAGCATAATAAATGGACATTAAAGAGAATTAATACATTCAATTCGAACGGTTTTTCGACAATGGCTAACCAAATGTAAATCTTAGTTTTACAACCGGTACTTGAAATAACAATAGATATAGTATGCTGTCGGATAAACTTTTAATACCCGAACTGATTGTTGTCGGGGCAGGACCCGGCGATCCGGAACTAATCACGCTGAAGGCATATAAAGCCCTGCAGGAAGCGGCGGTGGTGTTGTATGATAATCTTGCCAACAAAGAATTGCTTCAATATACCGGCGCTGGTTGTGAAAAACAATATGTGGGCAAGCTGCCATACGGTGCGTATACGCCACAGGAGGCGATCCATGAACTGATCAAAGAAAAGGCCTTGAGCAAGGGCAAAGTGATCCGTTTAAAAGGGGGCGATCCCTATATTTTCGGCCGTGGGTTTGAAGAGATTCTTTTCGCGCGGGAACATGGCATCAAAGCATCCTACATACCGGGCATCACGAGTATGCAGGCCGCCGGACTGGAAGATGTGCCGCTTACGCACAGGAACATCAGCGAGGGCTTCTGGGTGATGACCGGCACCAAAAAAGACGGATCGCTGACCAACGACCTCCGGCTGGCTATCAGGAGCAAAGCCACGGTCGTTATTTATATGGGCATGAAAAAACTGCCTGAAATTGCGGCGGTATACACCAATGAAGGAAAAGGCGACATGCCCGCGATCATCATGCAGCACGCCACCCTCCCCCACCAAAAAATTGCGCGTGGTTCGGTCAAAGACCTTCCGGCGCTGGCAGCAGAGCAACAGCTGACGCATCCGGGATTGATTATTATCGGTCACGTGGTGGCGGTAAGAGAAGGAGCCCGGAACGGGGTGTGAGGTATGGAGTACGGGGTGTGGGGTATGTGGTGTTGGCTATCAGCCGTCAGCAGTCAGCTATCAGCAATCAGCTTTGATTTCCTTTAAGAAAAGTTCTGATCCGTTTTTCAAATATCTTTAACCATGCCAACGCAATTCACACCGACAAAGCCCGCAATACTTTTTTTGCAAATAGGAGCCATTGCCGGGCTACTTACATTGTTATTACAATTTTACCTGATCCTGCTGAACAGGATCTACCCGGTGCTTACAACTGTTATAAATTATTTCAGCTATTTTACCATCCTGACAAATATACTTGTCATGGTTTGTTGCTTTTCCCTGGTATCCAGGCGAAACGCTTTTTTACATAACTTATTTTCCAGGCCAACGATGCTTACGGCCACTTGTGTGTATATAACCGTAGTCGGACTGGTGTATAACATTATCTTGCGGCCACTGGGATCGCCACAGGGATGGTCGAAGGTGGCAGATGAAATGCTGCATTTAATTATACCGATTTACTTTGTCATTTTCTGGATTTTATTTGTGCCAAAATCATCCCTTACCTGGCGAGATGTGCTCCCCTGGCTGATTTATCCGCTCGTCTATTGTTTTTATACGTTATTACGGGGCGCGGCAATGGGTTGGTATCCCTACCCTTTCATCAATGCGGCGGATCTTGGCTACCGCACGACGATCATAAACTCCGTCGGCGTGTCAGTGGCATTCCTTGTTGTTGCGCTGCTGTATATCGCGATTGGCAAATTGATGTCACGCCGAACATAATCCCCAATTCATAATTTGGGCAGTACCGCCGGTTTGACCACTTGTGTATCCGTTGGCAGGAACGGTACCGTGTACCCGCCGGAATCGAGCGCGGCAGTTTTAAACACAGCCCGGAGGCTTGCCCAGTCTGAGGGTTGCACCTTTGTACGATACAGGAAGACAGTACGAAGTTTAGGCAACGATTTTAAATGAAGCAGGCCGCCCGCCGAAATGCTTGTACCTACCAGGTTTAACGAAACAAGGCTATCGAGACCGGCAAGCCGGGCAAGCCCGCTGTCCGTGATGCGGGTATTATTCAATTGTAGTACCCGCAGCGCTTTGCATTGGGCAACAAAAGCCATCGCTGAATCGCCAACCGGCGTGTCACCCAATTTTAACCAGACCAGTTGCTTTTTTATGGCAGGC
>JBBSSY010000432.1:0-3814 GCA_038241595.1 Chitinophagales bacterium
AACTCATTGATGTTCTCTGATCACTTCCAAACATTATGTCAGATATAATCATACAGGCAGAAAATATTTCCAAACTCTATCGGCTCGGCACGCTGGGTACGGGCTCGTTGAAACAGGATCTTACCATGTGGTGGGAAAGCAAGGTGCTGAAGAAGACCAACCCTTTTTTTCAGACAGATAGTGATGGCGCAGACGGACCTATCCAGAATAATTTCTTGTGGTCGCTGAAAAACGTAAGTTTTGACATCACGGAAGGTGAGGTATGGGGCGTGATCGGACAGAACGGTGCCGGTAAATCTACCCTGCTGAAAATCCTCTCACGCATTATCCGTCCCACGGAAGGTGTTGTTCGCGGCAGGGGCAAAATAAGCAGTATGCTTGAAGTTGGTACCGGCTTCGACCGTGAGTTGTCTGGCCGGGAAAATATCTATATCTGCGGTTACATGCTGGGTATGAAGAAAAATGATATCAAAAGAAATTTTGAAGAGATCGTGGAGTTTTCCGGTGTTGGCCAGTTCCTCGATACTCCCGTCAAAAGGTATTCTTCGGGCATGTATGTCCGACTTGCGTTCGCGGTGGCGGCGCACCTCGATCCTGATATTTTGATCGTAGATGAAGTGCTGGCGGTAGGTGATGCAGAATTCCAGAAAAAAAGCCTGGGTAAAATGAAGGAAGTTTCTACCCAAAAGGGCCGGACGATCCTCTTCGTAAGTCATAATATGCAGGCTATTAATAATCTTTGCAACAAAACGATCTGGTTGCAGAAAGGTACCGTACGTGCGACAGGCGAGACGCAAACGGTGGTTAGCAACTATTTAAGTGCCTACCAGCGGAAACTGTTAAAACAGGAATGGGGTTTGCATGATAACTCTCCAGGGAATAAACATGTGAAAATGCTGTCTGTTGAACTGGTACCGCAGCTCAACGACCCGATGGATCCGATCGATATTCGAACCCCACTCACGGTGAAGTTTACATTTCAGAATTTTAATAACAACATCACCCTTACAACCGGCTTGCAACTATTTACCATGTCAGGTGACTGTATTTTTGATATTGCCAGTACGCCGGCAGTGTACCAGGAAGGAATTGTTGAAGGCGAATGCAGTATTCCCGGCAATTTTCTGAATGATGGGGCTTATTACTTTTCAATCCTTTTTATGAAGGATACATCGGTAGAACTTTATTACTTCGAAGAGTGCTTACATTTTGACATGGAAGATTACCGCGAGAATATCAACTGGTATGGCAAGTGGCGGGGATATGTTAGACCGCAGTTTCCATTTAAATTAAAACAACAGAAAAACATCATTTCCCTGTTGTAATGTGCAATAAATCTTAATAATATTGGTTAATGTACTTGTTAATGCTGGCACCTAAAAACCATGAGTTCCTATTTCCCATATATCGTTTCACACATCCAGCTGGATAAGCCATTGGATACCGACTTGTTTCCATCAATCGAACAGGCAGGTTACTATTGTGTATTCTGGTGGAAACAGATACCGTTGGCTCATCTCTACGTAGAACGAAACAGAATAATGGATCGCAAAGAGCTGATGAAGGAAATTTTGGATGCCATCGCGCCTGCCATTGACGATTACCTGCGTTTAAACGGGCGTAAAACAAATGGGTATAAAGACATCTTCCTGCAGGATGAATTTCGACCGTTTGCTGATCGGATGAATGTTATATTCAAAAATTTCACGCCAACATCATATCCGTCCCAGGTGAATGTTTCATTGATCATCTGCACACGTAACCGGAGCGAATACCTGCGACGGTGCCTGGATTCACTGCAAACACTTATTGCTGCACCTTCCGAGATCATTGTAGTGGATAATGCACCAGATGATGACAGCAGTCGCGAAGTGGCCGCGTTATACAATGGCGTCACGTACTGCGTGGAACCACGTGCCGGCCTCGACATCGCCCGGAATACCGGCGCGCAGAACGCCCTTGCCCCGATCATTGCCTATGTAGATGACGATGTCATTGTACATCCTTTGCTCACCTATGAAATCTATAAGACGTTCGCAGACACGGGTGCCGCAGCCATGACGGGGTTAATTATTGCCTCGTCGCTGGATACACCCAGCCAGCAGATCTTCGAAAAAAACTGGAGTTTCAACCGGGGATATGAGGAAAAAACATTCAGTAATGATTTTATAAAAAACAGTCTTAAAAAGGGGCCTCCCGTTTGGGAGATTGGCGCCGGCGCAAATATGGCCTTTCGCAAATCGGTACTGGATGAAGTAGGATACTTTGACGAAAGACTCGACGTTGGTGCGGCTGGTTGCAGCGGCGACTCTGAATTGTGGTTCCGTATACTAGAAAAAGGATATGAAATTCATTACTGCCCCCGGGCAGTGGTGTATCATGAACACCGGAAAGACATACCCGCGCTGCAAAAACAGATTTACAACTATATGAGGGGGCATGCGGTGGCGGCCTTGATTCAGTTAAGTCATAACAGCGAAGCGGGTTATAAACGTCGACTTTATCTTGAACTGCCCATCAATTACATCCGTATCCTGCTAAAGAATTTTCCAAATTATTCATCCAGGTACCAAACGATCTTCACCGAGATCCGGGGCATCATCTCCGGCATCATATTTTTCCAGAAACACCGTACGCACCCCTCTAATATCCGGTTATCTTCCAAAACATCCACAACGGTGTTCTCATATAAAGATGCCTGACGAGTTGCCGCGTGAGTTAAGCCTTTTGGCCTCGTAGGGTTTACCACCACGCCAGCCTTATCCATTTCCTGATTGCTTTACTTGAAAATTATTGTTCCCATTATACATTCGATTTTGAAACGCCTCCCCGTTTTTATTCAACGCCGCATGTACCGCTGGGGATTTCACCCCGCATTTTCACCTTCACCCGGCACCGTAAAAATGGGTGACTTCAATCGAACCCGGCCATTCAGTACCGATTTCGGGTTTGATCGTGGCGGGGCCGTAGATCGTTATTATATCGAAAATTTCTTAGCTGCACAATCAGCAAGGATCAGGGGAAGAGTGCTTGAAATCGGCGATAATGAGTATACCCTGCGTTTCGGCGCCGCTGCCGTAACGCAGAGCGACATCCTGCACGTAGATGAAAAAGATACCAAGGCTACATTTACCGGTGATCTGAGCAATGCACCGCAACTCCCTGATGACAGTTTCGATTGCATCGTGCTCACCCAGACACTACAGTTTATTTATAATCACAACGATGCGTTGAAAACCTGTTTTCGCATCCTCAAACCTGGTGGCAGTTTGTTGCTGACCGTACCGGGAATCAGCCACATCGACCATGGTGAGTGGAACAATCTCTGGTTCTGGTCCTTTACCCGGCAGTCGGTCAGGAAATTACTTGGAGACATTTTTTCACCCGATAAAATTAATGTCGAAATTTATGGCAATGTGATGGTCGCGGCGGCTTTCCTGTATGGAATGGGACGATCTGAACTTTCACGGACGCAACTGGATCATTCGGACCCAAATTACCAGGTCATCATCACGGCAACCGCTATCAAACCGCAGTAATGAATACAAGACACTGGGTTCGCCAGTTTAAAAACATTTTCCTTAAACGATCGTTGGTACTCATGTACCATCGCATTGCCGACGTGCCCGTTGATCCCTGGCAACTGGCGGTGAGTCCCGAACATTTTGAACAGCATTTGCAGGTGCTTAGGGCTACCTACCCGCTAATTACCGCAAGGGCCGTGGCCCGGCAGGTACAGAAGAGAACGATCGTGAAAAATACCATTTCCCTTACCTTCGATGACGGTTATAGCGACAACTTTTTGTCAGCAAAA
>JBBSSY010000433.1:0-3810 GCA_038241595.1 Chitinophagales bacterium
AGAACGTTGCCTACCTGAGAATGAAGAATATCCAGGTTGGTTATAACCTGCCTTCAGGATGGATAAGTCGTATTGGTGCCCGTAGTATAAAAGTATATTTCTCGGGGGAGAATCTGTACACGTATTCACCGATGTACAAGATTCTTAAAAACACAATCGACGTAGAAAATGCGGTCCCTTCAGACCAGGACCTGAACGTTGACAGTAAAAACGGCGATGGTTACAACTATCCATTATTAAAAAGTTTTTCTTTTGGCGTCAACCTCGGCTTTTAACGGGATACAAAATGCTGCATCTGGTCAGCTAAAAAAAGTAAAATAGCAAAGACATGAAAAAATTATATATAGGAATCTTGCTCGGCAGTTTAGGTTTTACAGCCTGTACCAAACTGGATCAGCTGCCGCAATCAACCGCTTCACGAGATGCCGTCTTCGGTACGGAAAACGGCCTGAAGCTGTACACGAATTCCTTCTATGGAATGGATTTTCTTCCCAAAAACTCGCCATCCCAGGACGCGATGTCGGATTACCTGGCAGTAAGAGCGGTTCCTGATTTTATCCGGGAAGGAGCTTATGCTGCCAACACCAGTTCTGGATGGAGCTGGACGGACTTAAGGAATATCAACTATTTTATTCAAAACTGTAATGATCCGGCAGTACCTGCAACCGTTCGCAATAATTACCTGGGAATCGCGCGCTATTTCAGGGCTTATTTTTATATGGAAAAGGTCAAACGCTTTGGTGATGTACCCTGGATCGGAAAACCGCTGGATATAGACGATCCTGCGTTAACAGTTGGTCGTGATACCAGGGCGCTGGTGATGGACTCGGTACTCGCTGATCTCGACTTTGCCTGCGCCAACATTTTAACTGCCAGTGATCCAAGCCGTACTACGATCACAAAATGGGTGGCTTACGCCTACAAATCGAGGGTCTGTCTTTTTGAAGGAACCTTTAGAAAATACCATACGGAATTAAACTTAGTGGGCTCGGCCAACAGATGGCTTGAGCAGTCCGCGTCAGCAGCCGACATGATCATTAAAAACGGAGGTTTCTCTATCAATACCGCCGGAGGCCCGGGGGTGTCCTATCGCCAGGTTTTTACCAGCACTACCCCTTTAGCCAATGAAGTGTTGCAAGCTGCAGTAGCAGACGTCAATCTTGGTGTGTTACAGGACGCGAATTGGTGGTGGACCAGCGGTACTTACGGACAGAAAGCGAGCTTTATCCGCACCTTCATTAACACTTATCTGAACATCGATGGCACGCCCTTTACCAACAATCCTGGACATACAACGATGCTTTTCAAGGACGAGGTAAAAAATCGCGACCTGAGGCTGAAACAAACCATACGTTCACAGGATTATAAGCGGATCAGCAACGGACAACAAGTACCTGCGCCGCCGGTTTTCTCTTACACGTTTACAGGATACCAGCCAATTAAAACGATATTGGACGATGTTAGTTATGACGCAGGTACGTTAAACACCAATGCGGTGATCTTGTTCCGTTACGCTGAAGTATTATTAAATTATGCAGAAGCAAAAGCGGAGTTGGGCACGCTAACCAATTCAGATTGGGCGCTTACAGTGGGTGCACTAAGAGCAAGAGCAGGTATTACCGGTGGCTTAACCACGAAACCAGTGACGGCTGATCCCTACCTCGTAGCGAATTATTTTCCGAATATTACTGACCCAACCATCCTGGAAATCAGGAGGGAACGCGGTATTGAATTGAGCCTGGAAGGATTACGTTTCCCGGATATTTTGAGGTGGAAAAGAGGAGAATTAATGGAAAAAGAATGGAACGGGTTTTATGTTCCGGCGCTGAATACACCGATGGATTTAAATGAGGATGGTATTCCGGATGTGGCTTTTTACCAGGGAGCCCGTCCTTCACCCGCCGTAAGTGGCGTAACCTATGTGGATGTTTCGCCTAAGATTGGCAGTGCCATAAATTCACTATTACTGAAGAACGGTACGTCAGGTGAGCTGATATGGATGAGCGAAATTCCCAGGAAATGGAACGATAAAAATTACTTCTATCCCATTCCGTTAAATGATTTGCAGCGCAACCCGAACCTGAAACAAAATCCAGGCTGGAATTAACATCTAAAAAATCCTGAATTTGAAAAAATGAAGTTTCGAAGCTGGCTGGCCGCGGTTTTTTTTCTCCTGACTGCAGTTTACACAAACGCGCAGAAAATCACCCTTCGGCACTTTCAATATTCGTTATGATAATCCGGGAGACAAGGGCAATTTGTGGGTAGACAGATCGCCCATCGTATCTAACCTGATTCGTTTCCACGAATTTGGTGTGTTCGGCATCCAGGAGGGGTCTACCACGGTGGCACAAGAGTGATGGAGCTTCCTGCCAGTTTCCAGGCAGTGCACAATATCCGATTCCAGCACATCATTGGGAATGCCTATCTCCACCATACTTAAATAGCGCAGCACACTTGTTGCACTAACGTTTACTGATAGCTCGAGAACCGTCAGTGAGCGGCTCTGGGACGTATATAAACAAGACATTCCAATATGATTCCGGCGGCCGCCATGAAGGCGGGCGCCTTCACCAGACAGATCCATAGCAAATTAAGTATTGCTTACACGGTATAGTTTCATGCCTCAGGAATAAACACCAAATTCGATTCTACCAATAACATGTTTCACTCCTTCCCTACCAAACACATTATCCATTATCTCGTAAGGTGATTTTCCACCCAGCGCATTGATTGGTTGAAAAATCCATTTGTTGAATTCGGGTTCGCTTCCAAAAACGTTATATCCGTAAACGTAAATATCTGCAACGCTCAGAATCTTTCACTCAGCATGGCAGGAAATTTCTGGGTACCCTTTTTTGAAATCAGGGTGGCCCTGGCTACCTGCAGGATGTGGGACAGCTGATCATAATCGAAACCTGCTCTTTTCTTCAGTTCCTCGAGTTCCCTTTTAGAAATACCACTCCTCGTTGCTTCCATTTTTTCGAATGTCGTCATCATGCGATCTTGTTTGATCACTGAATGAGCCAAAATGGAACCCGCCTGAGGGGCTGTGGTTTTTTTATTGTTGTGAGAACGCTCATTCGGTTTTGTATTACGATCCCGCTTACGACGGGTAGATTTTGCACTTGTTTCAGTCCCAATCTTATCACTAAGGATTACAGCATTTTTCAGAATTATTATCTGCCGGTCGAGGCTTTTCTATGCCAACCTTTCGCTTTGCAACAACAACCTTCATCTTACGATCTTTTGTACCCACTTTAGGCATAGTATGATAGTTTACCGAGTTGACTACAAATTACTAATATTATGGTCGCCATTATTTTAAATCTGACGCACAAAGATATGGAATCAGGGTTCGCATTTTACGCCAAATCATTTCTGCAAGTGCCGATGCGGACAGAGCAAATAAAAATTTAGAACTTATCGCAGTGACTACTGATTGATTATGTTTGTCTAAGATTACAACGTTCTAAAGCAGTTATTATGGAATACAGATCTTACAACCGGTTGTCGACAGCGTACAATCAATTATTCATGGAAAATATCATCGCATTCAGTCAGCCGAGAACATGATGTTCCACTCCAGTTCCAATTAATACCATTGCGATTGTTTTAGATCTTCTATTGGTATAAAATTCAGCTTGTGAATGGTACCATCCTTAAATAATTCGTACCCTTTAGGAACGCCCGTGGCCCAGGTCAAATTTGGAACTTGCTGTGATAATTGGCCTCTTAGTTGAATGATCAATTTCTTATTGCCAGGTTTGTACGCGATATTGTCCCATTCATTTTCATCAACTTCATGAT
>JBBSSY010000434.1:0-3807 GCA_038241595.1 Chitinophagales bacterium
AGTTTTAAATGGCAGGAAGAAAAAAGACCGAAGACGAAATTTGAACTGTTTGAAGATGTTGTCGTGCAGTAAATGTGATCACTACCACTGGTGTGTTTAACAATATTTTAGCCGGGCCTGCTGCATCTTCTCCCCGTATCTTCGTTCAAAGGAAAAACAGCACCATGAAAAAAATACCGGCGATTTCTATTTTTTTAACCGTTCTTATTTGCAGTTTTTCCGTAAAAGCGCAGGATGTTTCACCCGATCCTGTTTCCAATTATACATTCGGCATCGGTATCCGGTTGAGTAACGCTTCCCCGACGCTCAACAATTCTATTACCGCAAAATATTTTATGCATTCGGGCGACGCCATAGAAGGGTTGCTTTCATTCGGCAGCCGCTTTGGGATTGGCGGATTATACGAAATCCACAAGCCCCTGAATATGGAAGGCCTGCAATGGTACTACGGTGCGGGCGGCTACCTGGGCTTTGAAAGCAACGATACCTATTTTGGTCCTACCGGCGCGATTGGCCTGGATTACAAATTCGCCGCCATCCCGTTAAATTTATCGATCGACTGGAAACCGGAGCTCGACATTTTGCCCCGCATCAATTTTATCCCGGATGCTTTTGGTTTGTCTGCGCGGTTTACCCTTCGGTAAAGGTTTTAACAAAAAGATGACGGTTCTGCGCTTTTATGCATGCATTTTCTTTATTTTACCACCAATGATTTCATCATGCTAAAAAGGGAACGGCAGGCATACATTCTTCACCAGGTTAATCTGCACAATAAGGTACTCTCCTCGAATTTAAGCCAGGAAATGAATGTATCCGAGGATACCATCCGCCGTGACCTGCTCGAACTGACCGGACAGGGAAAGATCATCAAGGTGCATGGTGGGGCGTTGTCGCATTCTTTCTCCAATTTTTATACGCCGGTCAATGATATTTATTCTTACGCCAACAAGAAAACGATCGCTGAAAAAGCAGCATCCCTGATCAGGTCCGGCATGTTTGTACTAACCAGCGGCGGCACCACGATCATCGAGCTGGCAAGGGCATTGCCGCTTGACCTGAAAGCCACTTTTATCTCCGGGAGCATACCCGCCATCGTGGAGTATATGAACCATCCGAATATCGAGGTGATCATAGTGGGTGACAAGATCTCCAAAAGTTCTAAAATCACCGTTGGCGGTGAAGCCATCGCCAAAATCAAACAGATCAAAGCCGAGCTTTGCTTCCTGGGCATCAACGCGATTGATGTGCACCATGGCATCACGGATAACGACTGGGATGTTGTTCAGCTGAAAAAGGCCATGATTGAATCCGGTCAGAAGGTCGTATGCCTGTCGATCTCCGAAAAATTAAATTCTTTTCAACCCATTAAGGTCTGTGACGTCCAGCAGATAGACACCCTGATCACCGAACTGGATCCGAAAGACCCCCTCTTGTCGCCATACATCGACGCAGGCATACAGGTATTGTAATTACGGTGATGGCTAAACGCTTATCCTGAATGATTACCTGTTAAACCGGTGACAGGAGAATCAATGAAAAAACAGGTACGCCACCAGGATCGCCGTTATGATGCCTACCAAATCCGCGATGAGCATCACGGGGATCGCATACCGGGTATTTTTCACAGAGACGGCGCCGAAATATACGGCGACGACGTAAAATGTAGTATCTGTGGTACCCTGGAAAATACTTGATAAACGTCCCTGAAAAGAGTCGGCTCCATAGGTATTCATCGCGTCCACCATCATGCCCCGGGAGCCGCTGCCGCTGAGCGGTTTCATCAGGGCCGTTGGCAGGGAAGATACAAAATCGGTATTCATGCCCAGGGAACTGAAGAGACGGCTCAGGACTGAGATCAGATACCCAAAGACCCCGGAGTTGCGCAGCACGCTGATGGCGACCAGCATCGCGATCAAGTATGGTATGATGCGGATGGCAATCTCGAAACCCCCTTTCGCTCCTTCGATAAAATTTTCAAATACGTTTTGTTTTTTTCGCATCGCCCCGAGCAGGAAGATGAAAAAGATCAGCAGGATCAGGCCGTTACTCATCGTGATCGAGAACTTCAGCAGGTTTTCCTGGCTCAGCGTGGTCAGGTACCATACCAGCGAGGCGATCAGTACCGAAATGCCCGCCACCCAGGCAAGGATCACGGGTTGGAGCACGTTGATTCGTTGTTTGATAGACACCGCCACCAGGGAAGCTATGGTCGCCACAAAGGTTACGATCATACACGGGATAAATACATCCGTGGGGTTGGCGGCCGGTGGCTGCATGGAAGCACGGATGGCAATGGTGCTGACGGGTATGAGTGTGAGGCCGCTGGCATGGAGCGCGAGAAACATGATCTGCGCGTTGCTGGCGGTATCTTTGTTGGGATTGAGTTCCTGCAGGCTGTCCATGGCTTTTAAGCCGAACGGGGTGGCCGCATTGTCGAGCCCGAGTAAATTGGCTGAAAAGTTCATCATCATATGACCGACGGCCGGGTGGTTCTTTGGTACATCCGGGAACAGGCGTGAGAAAAATGGTCCTACGATCCGCGACAGGAAATTAATCGCGCCTGCCTTCTCCCCTATTTTCATAAAGCCCAGGAACAACGACATCAGCGCCACCAGTTTCAGGGAGATGTCGAATCCGTCGTTGGCTGCTTTAAAGATCCCATCTACAAGTACCTGGAAGATCGCCTGGTCGCCCATAATGGCCCACTTAAAGATCGCGATGCCGAATGATAACAGGAAGAACGACAACCAGATATAACTTAAGGCCATGCAGGGATGAATTTGAATCGTCAAGATAGGCCATTTTAGATTGCGGGAAAAGGAGTCGCCTCCTGATTACGGCCCTTTTTTGCCCATACCCCATACCCCATGCCCCGTATCATCCCGTTCGACAACAACACCAACATAATTACCCCCTCAACCGGATTTCCTTTTATCTTTGCGCCTCAAAATTTAGAAATACGCTTTAAAAATTTTCTATATGTCTTTGCAAGCAGGAATTGTGGGATTACCGAATGTCGGAAAATCAACCTTGTTCAACGCCATCAGTAATAGTGCCAAGGCGCAGGCCAGCAACTACCGCTTTTGTACTATTGAACCTAATATCGGTCTGGTAGATGTGCCGGATGAACGCATCGACAAACTGGCTGAACTGGTAAAGCCGAACCGAACCGTTCCTACCCAAATTGAGATCGTGGATATCGCCGGGTTGGTTCGCGGCGCCAGCAAGGGCGAAGGCCTCGGCAATAAATTTCTCGCCAACATCCGCGAAGTGGATGCCATCATCCACGTCATCCGTTGTTTTGAAGATGAAAACATCCTGCGCGACGAAGGCGCCATCGATCCCGTTGCCGACAAAGAAATCATTGAAACCGAATTGCAGTTAAAGGACCTCGACAGCGTTGAACGGAAATATTCCAAGGCCGAAAAAATGTTAAAGACCGCCGATCCCAGGGTAAAGGCCGAGTATGAAGTGCTCAAACGTTGCCTCGAACACCTGCAGAAAGGGCGTAATATCCGGGAACTCAATCTCGACAAGGAAGAACGCGTGGCCATCAGCGACTTATTTCTACTGAGTGAAAAACCGGTGTTGTATGTAGCCAATGTAGACGAAGCGTCTATGCATACAGGTAACAAATTCTCAGAAGCCCTGCAGGCAGCCATTGCCGGCACCGATGCCAAAGTGATTGTTATGAATAATAGCATAGAAGCTCAGATTGCCGAACTCGACAACCCCTACGACCGAGAATTATTTATGGATGAATACAAAATGGTTGAGCCTGCCCTGAACAAACTCATCCGCTCCACC
>JBBSSY010000435.1:0-3806 GCA_038241595.1 Chitinophagales bacterium
AATTCCCCCGCGAGTTTTTTGTTGCCGTACCAATCGGGATGCCGCAGTTCAATAAAAAACTGCAGGTCTGTCGGCAGTTTTTCCAGGTATGCATACAGGTTATTTTTTTTGAGGGGTGAAAAATTCTCCTTCAACTGGATAAATATTGGTCCGAGTGCCGGGCCAAAAGCACGGATGCCTTCAATAAACTGGTTGGTTAAATCAGCCGCTTTTGGTGATACCAGGTCGGTGAAATGCGTGATGCGCTGTGCCATTTTCGGACAGAATGTAAAATCGATGCCGGTAGCCTGCTGCGCCCAGTTTGAAATGACATCCGGCCCGTAAATTTTATAATGTGTCGCGTTTAATTCGATGCCGTTGAAGTGTTGGATATACTGCGCCAGGAAATTGACCGCTTTGGTTTTCGGCGGATACAAGTTCCCAACCCATTCTTTCCGTCCCCATTTACCGCAACCTGCGTATACGCGGGGCGTACCGGTGCGGGATGCAGCGGCAAGCGTTTCTTTTGTGCATGCCGAATCCGGTGGCAGCGAAAATTTGATCGTTTCCAGCTCCTCTGTCGATGTCCTTCCGTACTTCATTGTGCCTGCTTTCTGTGAAAGTTAAAACTTTTATCATCACGGCTTTTACTTTGTGGATGTTTATGCCATGAATCTTCCTGAACGCTGACAGCTGGTCGCTGATCGCCATTTTGGTGCGCGTATTACCTCGATTAATTCATGTAAATTCAACGTCAAAATAGCGTATGGAAAGACAGCTTACCGCCTGGCACAGTCCGTCCCTCAACCGGGAAATGCCGATCGCAACCTATGGATGGCATGGCTTTGCGTTGCTAATGATACCAACTGCCGGCGCCGACTACCTCGAGTATGAGAGATTCCAACTGATGGACTCGATCGCACCTTTTATCAATGGCGGAAAATGCAAGGTTTTTTCCATCAACAGCATCAACACTGAAAGCTGGATGAACTATGGCATGGCCGGTCACGACAAAATGATCCGGCACAAAGCCTTTAACGATTACGTATACCACGAGGTAATTCCTTTTATCCGCAACAACACCAGTTGGAACACGCCGATCTTCACGTGTGGCGCATCATTCGGGGCGCTACACAGTGCGAACCTGTTTTTTAAACGTCCGGATCTTCTTAATGGCTGTCTTGCCATGAGCGGTGTGTACGACCTGACAGAATATTCCCGCGGCTATTATGACGAAGATGTTTATTTCAACAGCCCGATCCGGTATATGGCCAATATGAATGATCATAACATGCTTGAGCAGATTCGGCGCAGCCACCATATTCACATTTTAAGCGGGAGCGGGGAGTACGAGGAACCGGAAGCGGCGCGGCAATTTGCGGGTGTGCTTTACCGTAAAAATATCTGGTATGAACTGGATATCTGGGGCGAAGATATGCGCCACGACTGGCCCACCTGGCGTAAGATGCTGCCTCATTATTTGGGAACGCGTTTTTAATACTTATTTTGGGAACGCATAATTGTATATCATTCGTCGCTGACTGCTGATTCATTGACGTATAATCAAGAAGCCTTAAAAAAAATTGTCAATAATCAATAAACAACGCTCAATGTTCAATGAAGACCAGTCGTTCGGGTTGAATTTTCGTTATGAGCACTGAGTATTAAAATTGAACATTGATTAATTTCTTAACTAAGCGATTTTGATAGCTGACTGCTGACTGCTGATTGCTGACTGCTGACTGCTGATAGCTGATTGCTGATAGCTGATTCAAAAAGAGGCTGCCTCCCGGCAGCCTCTGCTGAATTATATCCCTTCTGCTGTTCGCGTATCCAGCATATCGGTAATTATATAAGGACAAAAAGTACAAGCTTTCGGCCCCTCCTGGAAATACCATCTGCAAGATTTTCGAATCGAGCAATTGGGCAGTTGCGCTTCCAGTTCAAGATCTGCATTGGCTTCAAAAATACCGGTGATTACCGAACATTTTTCGTCTTGCCATTGCCTGCATCCCGACTCAGCACATCTGTTGCTAAATCGAAAATGTTTTTCGGGGTTCTTTTTCTTGTGAATCTCCTCATAGAGTTCACCGGTGACAATTGTTTTATTTCCAATATAGCCAACAACGCCATCCGGATTAATGACGCCTAAAAGAACAGACCCCTCGGTGGCCTTTGAACTGGGACAACTCCTGGGTTTATTGCCCAACTGGCGTGTTGTTTTTAAATTTCTTGAAATCTACATTCGCTTTTAAATCCGCCACAGATTTAAATTTTTTCAGGTAGATGCCCAGCCATTCAGGTTTTGGCTTCAGCCGCAATCCCAACGGACTTTCTTCAGACACGCCTTTAACGAGGTATTTTGCAACCACTGCGTTGATTTCTTTTTCCATTTTAGAAATCTGTGCGTTTGATAATTCTACATTTTCCAATGTAACATTGAATGTTGTTTTTGGCATAAAAAGAAAATTTAATAATGATAAATGGATTAATAAGTAAAGTTACTTATGATAACAAAATTATCTTTTAAAAGCAACAGTGCAAAATGATATACTTATTATTAATTATTGTAATTCCTGGAGGAGTTCCAGGAATAATTTTCGCGTGATCATTTCCGCGCCCAGGCTCTCGAGGTGACTGGTATGTACCTGGCAGTCGATTAATTGTACACCGTCGTTTTTAAGGTGTTGCACAAATTGAATAAATGCAAATTTACTGGCATTGCTCACATGACTGAACATGCTTTCGCCAAAGAAAATATTACCCAATCGAACACCGTACAACCCGCCAACAAGTTGTCCATGCTGCCATGCTTCAGCACTCTGCGCATATCCATGGCCGTTTAAAATATTGTAAGCTGCCTGCATGTTATCCGTGATCCAGGTTCCATCCTGCCCATTCCGTGCGGTCGTTGAACAGGATGCAATCACTTCTGCGAAGGCCGTGTTCAGCGTAAATGAAAACATCTCTTTGTTAATTACCGCCTGCATGCTTTTACTCACTTTAAGCCGGCCGGGAAATAATACAAAACGGGGATCGGGACTCCACCAAAGGATTTGTGCGCCTTCATACCATGGAAAAATGCCACTTCGATATGCCAGCAGCAATCGCTCCGGCGACAGATCCCCGCCAATCGCCAACAGCCCGTCCGGCTTGGACAGTGCAACGGGTGGAAACAGCAGGGTGTTGTCTAACTGGAATATGGGCATGAATCACTTCGGTAAATAAAGAAAAAATGAAAAGCTGGAGATCAGAAAGAAAAGAACATGGCCGCGTTTATCAAACACTTCTTGCTGACTGCTGACTGCTGATAGCTCAGCGCTGATAGCTGACTGCTGATTGCTGATCGCCGTTATGACACGGTTAACTCTATCGTAGCCCCGATACCGCGCTCGGTGATGGCATCGCACATCGGCTTTAGTGTGTCATAGTCTCCGTGTTTTACCGCGTACTTGCCCTGCGAGTGGATGAGCATGGCGCACTGTTCGGCCTGTTCGCTGCTGTGCCCGCAGATATCAACAAGGGTATTAATGACATGCTCAAATGTATTTACCTCGTCATTCCAAACAATTAACTGGTACGGGTGCTCGGTGGCGGTGAGTGTATCAACGTCAACCGCTTCCCGCGTCAGAACTTGTGTATCTTCCTTTGCCATTGTTTCAATTTGTGTAAAAATAGCCATTTCAGGGCAAGTAATAAATGAGGCGGATCATGCCCAAAAATAGGTTTAAAAAAATTTTGCCGGAAGATTTCAACCCTTATCTTTGCAGTCCAAAATTAAAAGGGAGTTTAGCTCAGCTGGTTCAGAGCATCTGCCTTACAAGCAG
>JBBSSY010000436.1:0-3804 GCA_038241595.1 Chitinophagales bacterium
ATGTTTTTCTTACTACCTATTATCACAAGTAATCAATTTAAATCAGCGGCTGTCCAGAACCCCTTGTTGCCAGATCTTACTTCCGCACCGAAAATTTGAAAACTGTTTGAGACCTAAACGTTTCTCCCGGTCTCAAAATGGTACTGGGAAAGTTCGGGTGATTGGGAGAATCAGGAAAATGCTGCGTCTCGAGGCAAAACCCTCCGTGCTTTGTAAAAGGCTTCCCGTCCCTGCCAATGATTGTTGAACTCAGGTTGTTTCCGGTATAAAACACAACACCCGGCTCTGTAGTGCGTACTTCTAACACCATGCCGCTTACTGGTTCGTATGCGGTGGCTATCAACGCCAACTTACCTGTTGCTTTCCTTAAGACATACACATGATCATAGCCGCTGCCATCAGTGGTCTCGGCAATACGCTGGCCGATTTTCCGTGGCGTATTAAAGTCATATGCGGTGCCCTTTACAGCAAGGAAATTACCGGTAGGCATTTTGTCTTTTGTTGCCTCCAGGTATTTGTCTGCCGCTATGCATAGTTCAGTGTTCAAGACTTTGTCTTCCTTGCCGCCTGAAAGATTAAAATAGGAATGATTGGTGAGCACCACCGGCGTTGCCTTGTCGGTTGTTGCGGTGTAGGTTATCTTAAGTTCATTTTGGTTGGTAAGTGTATATAAAACGTTCGTTGTTAGATTTCCCGGGAAGCCTTCTTCGCCATCGATGCTGAGGTAGGTTAGTTTTACGGAAACCTCTTTGCTCCCCGGCACTTCTTCGCTACGCCATATTCGTTTGTGAAATCCCCTCAAACCACCATGTATATTCGAAGTCAGGATGTATTCTTTGCCATCAAGCGTAAAGCTTTTATTCGAGATCCGGTTGGCAACCCGCCCGACTACCGATCCCAGCAGCGGACTGCCAGGCCGCGTATAGGATGCCAGTGTATCGAAACCAAGTACCACACTGCTCATGGTGCCATGTCGATCTGCCGTAATGATGTCGGTAATCGTCGCGCCATAATTAATCACCTTTACGATCATCCCTTTGCTGTTCCTGAGCGTGTACTGGTAGATTTTTTGCCCGTCGGTTTCGCCAAGATATGTTTTACGAATGGAAGGCTTTTCAAATTCGTTGCTGCGTTGAGGCTTATGCTTCGATTCGCTTGTTTGCGAAAAGGTGACGGAATTACATATTATTAAAATAAAGCAGGATAGCCTGATCGGAAGATGTACATTTTTCATGTAAAACATTTAAGCGTAACTGAACAGCATGACCGTGAAATATAAGCTTTTTTTAAATGATGTAAAATTGGATCGCTGGTTGGTTACAACAATTTTATTCTTTCTTCTTCGAGATCGATTTGATAGGTTTGCCATCGTATAATGGCTTCGTCCAACGTGGGATCTTTATTCATTTCGGTTAAAAATTTTCGTTGACTTTCCAGCAGATCCTGGAAGTTTTGCTTGCTCGCCTCGCTCATCTTCATATTCTCCGGCTGGCTTAATTTATGCTCCCATTGTTCGATCATTCGCTGCAGGAGCGGATCTTTAAACTGGCCGGCTTCATGTTTTTCTTTTAACAGGCCAAGGGTATATTGCGCCAGCTCTTTGCGAACTTTCGCTTTTGCTTCATCTTCAGATAAATCAGTGCTCCCTTCAAAAAGTTTTGACCGCCTGATAAAATGGGGTAGTGTTAGACCCTGCACCAGCAACGTTAGCAGGATGACCACAAATGTGATAAAAAGAATGAGGTTCCGCTGTGGAAAAGGGCCACCCGTCTTTACCAACACGAGCGGAATGGCCAGGGCAGCCGCCAACGATACGACACCACGCATGCCCGTCCATCCTAACAGCAGCGGGATTTGCCACATCCTGCGGCGATTGTTTCTGTTTGGCGCTACACTGGGTCTGAACAGGAGGGTTGCCAACAGGGCCGCGTACGCGCTAATTATTCTTACAATTACCAATACCCCGCTGACTATTATTCCGTAACCGATGGCGGTGCTTAAGGGAATGCCATCGGCCCTAAGCCCGGCGACCACTTCGGGCAGTTGTAGCCCGATCAGCATAAACACGATTCCGTTCAATATGAAGATGAAGGCATTCCAAAAACTGTAACCGCTGATGCGGCTGGCACTTGAGAGAAAATTAAGCCGCCTGTTGGCAAGAAATAGTCCGCCTGACACCACAGCCAGTACGCCCGAACTGTTGATGTGTTCCGCCACCCAGTATAAAAAGTAGGGCTCGATCAGTGTCAGCGCTATGTCGGAAGATGCGTTGGTAGGCAAACGTTTGTGTGCCTGTAAAAATAGCCACCCGAAAAAAATGCCGGTGCCTATCCCACCGATCACCATCCAGGAGAAATCCACCAGGGCATCCCGGAAAATAAACTGGCCGGTGCCGATGGCCAACAGGGCAAACTTAAAAATGATCAGTGAAGATGCGTCGTTGAGTAAACTTTCGCCTTCCAGAACGGCCGAGGTCGCTTTTGGCACTTTTACAAATTTCATGATGGCGCCTGTGCTGACGGCATCCGGAGGTGATACAATGCCGCCGAGTAGAAAGCCCAGCGCCAGCGTAAAACCCGGTATGAGGTAGTTGGTCAGCACGGCTACCGAAAGCGCAGAAAAGAGCACAACTACAAAAGCAAAACTGCCGATCATGCGCCACCATTTCTTCATTTCCTTAAATGAAATGCTCCATGCTGCTTCAAATAAAAGCGGTGGCAGGAAAATAAAAAAGATCATGTCAGGATCCGCCTGTACCGTGGGGAGACCTTTAATCAAACTGAGAAGCAATCCCGCTACCACTAAAAGTACAGGATAAGCGATGCGTAATTTAGTGGCCAGCATCTCTATTAAAATAATCGCTGCAACCAATGCCAGCATGAAAGGTAACTGCTCATGCATATAATAAGGGGCTGTATTTAAGTATTGAAAAAGTAAAAATAGTTGAAACGTAACTTAATTGTTCGTTTTTTACGCAAAGCGCCGGGAATGCGTTACCCGGAAATAGGACACCGCACAAAATGGTATGACGTACATAAAATCGATGGATTAATAATTACTTATCCTTGGATTATTAAAATAAAGACTTTAGTTTTAATATTATCTATTTGTACCTCCTAATTACTACATGTGGCGGTTGACGTCTAAAGGCCAGTTGTGCCCTTTACTTTTCATTTCTTCATACCCGATTAATTAATCAGTCAGTATTGGCCGCCTGGCTTGTACTGGAATTAAACCATCAACCATGATCAAGCTCACTACACATTCTTTCGTTTTGGGACTTCTTATCCTTATGTTTTCCGGATGTAAAAAGTCTGAGCCGCCACTGGGCTGCCTGATGACTTCTTATGATTTCTCCTATGCAATAATCGATATGCATACTGTTGACACCTACCAGTTTAAGGATGGCCTCGTTGATGTGGCAACCAGTTCTGGAACGGAGTATAAAATGGAGTATGACGTTCATAAAAAGCTTATTGGCTCTAAAGCATATGTTGGAGGTGTTTTGACATACAACATTAAATTTTTATACGATAACAATAACCGGATCATAGAAGAAGTCTGGCGTGACGCGACCACCAACGCTATTTACGACCATCTTATTCAGACTTACGACGCTAAAGGAAACCTGGTACGGACTGAAAGTGACGTCCTTGATTATTATTGCATAAATACATATTCTTCGGATAAAGCACTCATCAGCTGGAAATTTTTTAGTGGTGGAATGCCGCAGCAGATGGGGGAATATTCTTATTACGATAATTACAAAAATCCATTTTTGTCTCTTGCCGGTCTTGATTACAA
>JBBSSY010000437.1:0-3804 GCA_038241595.1 Chitinophagales bacterium
AGGTTTACGCCCGTCTGGTTCGCGAGGCAAATCAGAACCCATAACACGTCGGCCATTTCATCTGAAAGCGCGCGGCCCTTGTCAGACTCTTTGAAGGACTGGTCCCCGTATGTCCGCACCAACAGGCGCGACAACTCGCCCACCTCCTCCATCAGTATGCCGAGGTTCGTGAGCTCGTTAAAATAGCGCACCCCAACGTTTTTGATCCATCCGTCTACCTGTTGCTGTGCTTCATCGATTGTCATAGCTATTTATTTCGCGGGATCATTCCCTGTTTTTTGAATCGATCAGGATGGTAACCGGTCCGTCATTCACCAGGCTCACCTGCATATCCGCCTGGAAAATACCGGTTTTAATGGCCCGGCCGAGGTCGGTTTGCAGCTGCCCGATCATCTCTTCGTATAGTGTTCTGGCCTCTTCCGGTTTGGCCGCCCGCAGGTACGAAGGCCGGTTGCCTTTTTTCGTGGAGGCATGCAGGGTGAACTGGCTGATCAACAAGATATCTCCGCCGATATCTTTCACAGATATATTCATCACGCCGGCTGTATCATTAAATATGCGTAACTGCGTGATCTTGCCACTCAGCCAGGCAATGTCTTCCCGGTTATCCCCCGCTTCGATGCCTAATAATACGAGCAGGCCGGTGCCGATCTCCGATATAACCGATCCATCAATATGAACATCGGCTGAACTGACCCGTTGAATCACCGCCCTCATGAATTTGCAAATTATTCTCTGTAAATTTACTATTCAGATTATATGATCGACGTTTCTAAAGAAATAAAATTCCAGACCGCCCGTAGCGGCGGTAAAGGCGGCCAGAATGTCAACAAAGTGGAGACGATGGTGGAAGGTTACCTGCATGTCTGGAATAGCCGGTTGTTTTCAGACGAACAAAAAAAGCTCATCTCCGATAAACTAACCAATAAAATATCGATCGAAGGCTTCTTGCAGGTGAAGAGCCAGGCCTACCGCACCCAGTTATCCAACAAAGAAGATGTCGTTAACAAAATGAATGTGCTGATTGCAGGTGCACTAAAAACGGTGGCTAAAAGAATCGCCACAAAAGTCTCCAGGGGCAGAAAAGAAAAACGCCTGGAAAAGAAGAAAATAGAATCTGCCATAAAAGAGAACCGGAAAAAGATCCGTTTTATTGATCATACCTGAACACGATGTCCTGCACCAAATAATACTAAAATTGGCGTACCACCCTTGATCCCCTCTTGAAAAACAAGATCCCGATGACGATTGAAGAATAGTATTATATCAAATTGTTTCTCGGCACCCTTACGGATACCAGCTTCGTGAATGACAAGCGCTTCTCCGAACCTCTGTAAAGTTAGGAGGACGAGGCGGGAGGCGTATTTCTACCTGCGAGAAAATGTACAAATACCTTCTTTGAATATTCAAACGAAACACTACTTTAGCCTATTAATCAACTTAAATCTTTACGTATGCAACGCAAATTTGTCTTCCTGAATACGGGTTGTCTTTTCCTTTGCCTGGTATTGCTCGCCGGCTGCAAAGCGCAAAGCAAAATCGGCGGAGACCGTGGTGGCAAATATCCTTACGATGCAGACAATGCAAACAGGTACGTAATACCTGTTTCACAAGCCGTAAAATACCAGCAGGGTTTCATGGAAACCAGGAAAGAAATAGGCAGGCTGATTCAAAATCCGGGGTACCTGGAGAAAAACTTCAATATCCCAAACGGTGAGTCATTTTCAAAAGATGCGCTGTTGCTGCTGCTTAATCAAAAAGATGCAGTTGGCGTTCGCATGTATTACGGAAAAGACGAAAAAGGCGCCGTACGCCTCATCCTGATGCCGGTGCGCAAAGACGGCAGCGTGATATATGCCAAACTTAAACCAGTACTGCGACGCCAGGCCATGAGAGCCAGCGATTTAGCCGCCGGACAGCCTGCAGCAGCCCGGGCTATGATGGAAGCGGAAGCAGTAGAAACCGGTCAAACCTGTCCACCGTGTATCCTCGAAACAATTTCGATCGATTTCTGATCATCGGGAGCAAAACGATCCCTGGTTAATGGCTACGCGTATACCAGTCACGCAGCATCGACATTCGTGTGCTTATTACGGTTAGGAGCATCCGAAATAATTAATATCAACATACCCGTAATCAGTTGCCGGCATGAACGAGAGCATATACCTATTTTTATTCAGCCTGACAATCGTGTTCGCCGCGGCGCTGGGGGTATTCCGTTACAGGAACATGGATCAGACCTACACCCCGTTCATCTGGTATATTTTTATTTCCCTTTTCAACGAATTACTGGTAGGAATCTACCTCGTTCATTTGCCCCGCACTTACCAGGTAGAAGACTGGAACCTGTTCAATATATTCGAGTGTATGATCTTTCTGGTGCAGTTTTATTGGTGGCATCGTTTTGCAAAATTCAGGGTCATTTTTTTTGGCGTTGCTGGTGCCCTGGCCCTGATGTGGCTGGCGGAAAATTTTATTTTTTCAAACCTGCATGCCTTTAATTATATTTTTGTCATCTCTTACTCGTTTGTACTTGCGCTGTTCAGTATCTACACGCTTAACAATATTGTGATTATACTCAACCGGTCGCTGTATAAAAATTCGATGTTTATCATCTGCGTAGGTATGCTTATTTATTTTGTATATACCATTATCGTCTTTACGTTTTTGCTGATCGCTAAAGACAAAAGATTGCTGCGGGAAGTTTTTGCCATCAAAGTTTATATCAACGCGCTGGTGAATATCCTGTATGCGGTGGCTGTTTACTATCTCCCAAAGAAAGTAAGGAAGATGGATTTTTTCGATTTATTACCCGGTATCGATAAGAAAGACCTGTGATGGGTTAACAGGGCTCAACAGCGTCTGCGGTGCGCCATTTAATTATCACTATGAACGTCCAGGAATTAGGTTTCTTACGTACTGTAATTATAGTTGCCCTATTAATAGGCATTATATTCGCGTACTTTATCATTTCCATTATCCGGTATCACCGGCGATATGTAAGGCTGCAGAAAGAACGCATTTATGCTGAAATTACGGTCCAGGAAAATGAACGCAAACGCATCGCCACAGACTTGCATGACAGTATCGGGCCAATGCTTTCCGCAGTAAAACTCAATATCAGCAGCATTGAACTGGCCGATGCCGGCGACCAGGAAGTGATCCTTAAATCCAGCAGGTATCTCGACGAGATCATTGGCAGTATGCGGGAAATATCATACAACCTGCTGCCCAATACACTCCAGCGAAAGGGTCTGGTAGAAGCCGTTAAAGAATTTATAGCGCAGATCAATCATAAAAGCGTCGTCAGCATCCAGTTCTTTGTGTTGACGGAATGTAATGTGCCAAAAGAAAAAGAAATCCATATCTTCCGCATGATCCAGGAGATCATCCATAATACGTTGAAACATGCGCAGGCGAAAAACCTGCAGATCGGGATGAGGGAAGAAGACAAGGTATTGCTCCTTTTTACTAAAGATGATGGAAAAGGTTTTGCGATCGACCGGGAGAAAACAAGCTACAAGGGCCTCGGCCTGAAGAGCCTGGAAAGCCGGGTTGAAATTTTAAATGGCATTCTCTCGCTGGAATCAAAACCGGAAAAGGGCACCAATTATTTTATCAAGATACCGCTCGATTAAATTAATTCCGGCCTGCCCTTTAATTATTACCCGCTAAATGGTAATTTAGAGGCAGCATAACCCACATACCTTTGGTGCCGATGGTAGTCATCAGCAAACTGTGATCGACATGCAGTTAAGTCGCACGGCAATCAACCGCCCTGTCATTGAATAACGTGTTGAAACA
>JBBSSY010000438.1:0-3803 GCA_038241595.1 Chitinophagales bacterium
CTGATTACGACGTGCAGGAATCTATCTGATCCCGTTGATTTGGCGGATTATGATCTTAAATCAGGAGAATAGGTTGGCAGTTAGCTAATCAGTGGAAGACTTTACGATCTTTTTTTTGCCGGTAAAAGATAAACCCCAGCCTGGAACTGCGGCAAAAAGGCGCTTACATCGTATTCGCTTTGCCCGATAGGAAATAAAGATTGCATCGTTGTAGCGCCTCCAAAAACCAGCACAGAAAATGCCGGTACCGTGGGCGAATTTTTTTGGGATGGCGCTATGAGTACGCTGTTTTGGGTTGATCCAGCCAACAAGCTGACAGCCGTAATGTTTACGCAATTACAACCCTACGATAAGGTGACGCTGCATAAGAATTTTCGGAACGCGGTGTATGGCATTCCAAACCCTGAGATGGCGGACAAATAGCTGGCAATTAGTCCATTTTTACATATTTCTGCCAGTTGTGTTGTTCTTTGAATCCCAATACTTCGCGGATTTTTCGATTTGAAAATAACGCTTCATGTTCTGTCAATTCCCTGGTAATTGGCACGCCCGGGAAAAACCGTTCAGCCAATTCTTTGGTGGGGATGATTGCGCCGTTTTCGTCATTTCCGGCATTAAAAACCTGATAGCCAAGGTCGTTTTTTTGCAGACCTAAATCTACTATCTGTCCCAGGTCACGCGCATCGATGTAGCAGAATGCATTCCGGCGACGCACTTCGGGATTTTTGAAATAATGTGGAAACAGTGTCGCGTATTCGTGCGGCTCAATAACATTTCCGATGCGCAGCGCGTATATATCAACGCCTGACCGTCGCTGGAAGCTCCGTGCCGTTTTTTCATTAACGACCTTTGATAATCCATAGCTGTCCATGGGATCAACATCATAGTCCTCCTCTAAAGGCAGCATACTGGGGTTTGTTTTGCCATCTGAAAAACAGATGCCGTAGGTGGTCTCTGACGAGGCGATAACAATCTTTTTGATGCCTAGCTTAACAGCTGCTTCAATCACGTTGTATGTGCCTATGGTGTTGATTCGAAAAGTTTCATTATCAGGCCGGATCAAAATCCGGGGAATAGCAGCAAAATGTACTACCGCGTCAAATCTTGGTATGCCGGTACCTGGTTCTAACTCTTCGAGCCCGGCATAGGAAGTCATGGCATTAAACACTTGTCCTGAATCGGTAACATCAGCGATCAGATTATCCACCCCTGGATAATCCAACGGCACCTGGTCTACATTCATCACCTTATGTCCCTGCTCAAGCAGGTAACGAATCACGTGCTTGCCTGCTTTTCCAGATCCTCCTGTAAATAATATCCGCTTTGTATTCATTTGTTCTCCTGTTTATAATGAGTCTTTTTTAGCCAGCTACAAAACTGTGCCATGAACATATGGTGCCTGATTCACCATTATTTTTCAATGATGTAACGGTTTGTCAGCATAAGCTATACAAGCCAGGTTTTTCCGCAACCAGCGGGGGATAGCCAGCATCAAATTATACAATTTGAAAAAAGTTTAGTAAAGTACTTCAGTTCCTGACAATTAAAACGTTAATAACTCCTCCACAAATGCTGAAAACAAAATAAATGGGAGTAAATTACGCACTTCAATCATCATATATTAAATTATACCGGTATGGAAAAATTACAGCAACTAGAAAAAATGGATAAAATCTTGAGAGAACTGGATGATCTCAAAAACAGCCAGGTGTCCGTTTTGAAAAAAGTTTCACAAATAGAAGCCGACAATATCACGTTGGGAATAAGCCTCCTGGAAGACAAGTTGCCTGATTTGCATGAAGAAATAGATTCAAGCGTGACGATCGTAAACGATCTGCTGGAACAATTTCAAGCCCAGCGCGATACGTTTTTTAAGGATAATAATTTGGCAGCTGCCATTGATCCTACCGCTTAAAAAGCAGATACCTGGTTTCAGAAATAAAAAAACAAAAGCATTTAATAAGCTTTTGTTTTTTTTATTTAAGCCATGGCATCAGCGTCAGGCTATGCCGACGTCGTTGGGCAACTTGTTATTGAAAAGCAGCCATTACTGTGACCGGGCCAATCAATCCATATGGAATCAACGGTGATTCTTTGTAAAATATCTCCCGTGGTGAAGCAAACCTGTTCGTCGATGGATGGGCTTTGTTCTGAAGAAACGGGTCAATAGTATTGAAATCCTGATTACCAATTGATTTATTTGTTGCACTACGGGAAATTAAAGCCTGTGGAACCGAAAACCTTAAATAAACAGGTTCTGCCGCGTAAAAGAAACCAATCAACTAAGTCTCTTTCTACCCTTATCAATAGCAGCTCCTCGTCTGAAGTATTCATCAGCTGACAGCCTGCCACTTCCTTTTATAACAAAAAGAATAAGTAAACCAAGCGCAACAATAGAAAGTACCAATTCAAAAACGCTGCGATCAATGTTCTTCATATTTACAAAAATAACTGCCACAATAGCGATAGGTATTTGAACAATAGATGATGCCCTTGTAAAAAGACCGACGGTTATAAAAACACCACATAATAAAGATAGTATCGTAACTGCTAAAGCAACGGCTCTCGAATTACTGGAGAACACCCCAATGCCTGTGTGCTGTATTGTCGATTCTAATGCAGTGATATCCTGAATAAAAGTAATTCCTTTCCATGTTATAATGATGCCCAGTAAAAATCTTAAAACGGTAAGCCATGTTGGTTGACTGGGAACCTGACTTTCGGGAATATCAATGTCGACCATGGGAGAATAGATAATGAGGGTGATTGAATAACTGGTTCAATGACAAATGCTTTTAAAGTTAAATGATATTTTGTGTAGCAAATATTAATTTATTAGTTTCCATAAGTCTTCGCCACCAAAGCACCTGCTATGATGAATCGTTTAAATTTCTTCATAAGCATCTTTAGTGGCCTTAAAAAAAGAGCATGATTACCTCAGCCAACTTCCATGCGTGTATGAAACAGTAATGCGATTATTCGCGGATATTTGCTGGACGACTGTTGGAACATCAAACGCTTAAATTTATTTGACTTGGCGTGAAGCATTAAAAAATAGCGATGATCTTGTCGCAAAATACATGGTTATGGGTGCATGACAGCTGCGCTGCAACATAAGCGTGAGGCTATCACGTGCAGGTAAAAAGAAGCACTAAAGCGGTATTTAAAACTTTCGAGAACGTTCTCGTTAATTTATTTACATGCTTCCTTTAATGTACTACATTCGAAACCATAAGCGTTCGCAAGGATAGATCAACAGAATAACATGGCTAATTTGGCATGTTATGGTCCGGTAAGTTTAATGAGGGGCATTAAAATCGAGTTGAGGCGTTTTCAATTCCACAGCTCAGCATAAGGGGTTAACGTTTCGTTTCAACGACTCCACTATATTTAATTTTATAATATTCCGAGATGAATAAACGATGGATTTTCCGTAACACCGGATATTTGAGAAGTATTTTTATTGTGCTCGTTTGTATGATATTTAATCTTTATGCAGATGGCCAGGCGGCAAAGAAAAATTTACGTCCGGCGTCTCTGGGGAAGCTGGGCATGATTGCGGCGGCGAACCCATTAGCCGCTTTAGCGGGCCAAAAAATTCTTGCCAAGGGCGGCAACGCAATCGACGCTATTGTTGCCGCGGCCGCCTCCCTGAACGCGGTTGAACCGTACATGTCCGGAACGGCGGGTGTCGGGTATATGCTTTATTATTCTGCCAGGGAAAACCGGGTGAGGTCACTGATTTTCGGCGGCTGGGTTCCTGAAACGTTTAATGCTGCCGCGATCCTGACGGAACCTAAATA